>JAHEGQ010000132.1 GCA_024645025.1 Sphingomonadaceae bacterium | reverse complement strand
TCTCTTGTCTATGTCGCAATTGCGGCGTTCGAAAACTCTGTCAGAGATTTTATCAAAGGCGTCCTCCTAGACGCGCGCGGTGAAACATGGTGGTCCGAGGGAGTGTCCGAGAAAATACGAAAAAGCGCCGAAAGCCGGATGGATCAAGAGAGCAAGATTAGGTGGCACGTGCAAAGGGGAAATGATCCCATAAAATTCACAATGCTTCCCGACCTAGGCAACATCATAAGCCAAAATTTTCAATTTTTCGTCCCTGATTTTTTTGCGGATGTCGAATGGGCAAAAGGCGTGTTTGAAGTTGTCGATCGATCGCGGAATGTGATCATGCATAGCGGTGTCTTATCGGACAGAGATGTTGCCCGTCTTGGATCGCTGATACGAGATTGGAATTCTCAGGTGGCTATATAACCCCACCCCCTTCACCCTTGACTCTCCCGCGCATTCGCCGCAACGGCTCAGCCTTCGATTTCAACCTGCTTTTCGCCGGACTTAGGGGCGCTTTGGTGCCTCGTCCTCCCCACCGGCGCGGGGCATTAGCGACGAATGAGGACGCGCATCACATGACGACGACAGGCCAGGACACGCTCGGCACCCGCGACACGCTTTCGGTGGGTGGTAAGAGCTACGCTTATTATTCGCTCAAAAAGGCAGCGGCCAAGCTGGGTGATGTCTCGCGCCTGCCTTTTTCCATGAAGGTGCTGCTCGAAAATCTGCTGCGTTTTGAAGATGGCGGCTTCACCGTTGCCACCAGCGACGTTCAGGCGATTGTCGATTGGCAGAAGAACCCCTCAGAATCGAACAACGAAATCCAGTATCGCCCGGCGCGCGTGCTGTTGCAGGATTTCACGGGCGTGCCCTGCGTGGTCGATCTGGCCGCGATGCGCGATGCGATTGCCAAGCTGGGCGGCGATACGTCGAAGATCAATCCGCTGGTGCCGGTGCACCTCGTCATCGACCACTCGGTGATGGTGGATGAATTCGGCCACCCCAAGGCGTTCGAACAGAATGTGGAAATTGAATACTATCGCAATGGCGAACGCTATGACTTCCTGAAATGGGGGTCGAAGTCGCTGTCGAACTTCAAGGCGGTGCCGCCGGGCACGGGCATCTGCCATCAGGTCAATCTGGAACATATCGCGCAGGCGGTGTGGACGTCGGAAGACGCCTCGGGCGCGACCATTGCCTATCCCGATACCTGTGTCGGCACGGACAGCCACACCACGATGATCAACGGTTTGGGCGTTCTTGGCTGGGGCGTGGGCGGCATCGAAGCGGAAGCGGCGATGTTGGGCCAGCCTGTCTCCATGCTTATCCCCGAAGTCGTTGGCTTCAAGCTGACGGGCCGTCTGCCCGAAGGCGTGACCGCGACCGATCTGGTGCTGACCTGCACCCAGATGTTGCGCGCCAAGGGTGTGGTGGGCCGTTTTGTTGAATATTACGGCCCGGGGCTGGAACACCTGTCGCTCGCGGATCGCGCGACGCTGGCCAATATGGCGCCGGAATATGGGGCGACCTGCGGCTTTTTCGGCATTGATGACAAGACGCTGGATTATATGCGGCTGACGGGCCGCGCCGAAGACCAGATCGCGTTGGTGGAAGCCTATGCCAAGGAACAGGGCCTGTGGCTGGATCCGAACGGGCCAGAGCCGATCTTCACCGATACGCTGGAATTGGACATGGCGACCGTCGTGCCGTCGCTCGCCGGGCCGAAGCGCCCGCAGGATCGCGTTGCGCTGCCGGATGTGGACGATGTCTTCAACAAGGATCTGGCAGAAGTTTACAAGCATAATGGCTTCAAGCGCGTGCCGGTTGACGGCAAGGACCACGACATTGGCGATGGCGATGTCGTGATCGCAGCCATCACCAGCTGCACCAACACCTCCAACCCCGGCGTGCTTGTGGCGGCCGGCCTTGTCGCCAAAAAGGCCAATGAGCTGGGCCTGAAGCCCAAGCCTTGGGTCAAGACCTCGCTTGCGCCGGGGTCGCAGGTGGTGACGGATTATCTCAACAAGGCGGGGCTTCAGACGCATCTGGATGCGATTGGCTTCAATCTGGTCGGCTATGGCTGCACCACCTGTATCGGCAATTCTGGCCCGCTGGCGGAACCGATCTCCAAGGCGATCAATGGCGGCGATATTGTTGCGGCGTCGGTCCTCTCGGGCAACCGCAACTTTGAAGGTCGCGTCTCGCCGGATGTGCGCGCCAACTTCCTCGCTTCGCCGCCGCTGGTGGTGGCTTATGCCTTGAAGGGCACGGTGACCGAAGATTGCGTCTCCACCCCGATCGGCAAGGGCGAGGATGGGCAAGACGTCTATCTGAAGGATATTTGGCCGACCAATTTGGAAGTCGCCTCGGCAATGGCCGCGTGCATTGATCGCGGGATGTTCGAAGCGCGTTATGCCAATGTCTATCTGGGCGACAAGCACTGGCAGGCCATCAACGTCGAAGGTTCGGAAACCTATAAGTGGCGGTCTGGATCGACCTATGTTGCCAACCCGCCCTATTTTGACGGGATGTCGATGACGCCGGCAGCTGTGTCGGACATTATCGAGGCGAAGCCGCTGGCAATTCTTGGGGATTCGATCACGACCGATCACATCAGCCCGGCAGGGTCGATCAAGGCCGATAGCCCAGCGGGCAAGTGGCTGATGGAGCGTCAGGTCGCAAAGTCGGACTTCAACTCCTATGGCGCGCGCCGCGGCCATCACGAAGTCATGATGCGGGGTACGTTTGCGAATATCCGCATCAAGAACGAAATGGTCCCCGGCGTGGAAGGCGGCATGTCGCGTTATGGCGACGAAGTCCTGCCGATCTATGACGTGGCGATGAAGCATAAGGAAGCCGGAACCCCGCTCGTCGTCATCGGCGGCAAGGAATATGGCACGGGTTCGTCGCGCGACTGGGCGGCCAAGGGTACCAACTTGCTCGGTGTGCGCGCCGTGATCGTGGAAAGCTTTGAACGCATCCACCGGTCCAACCTTGTCGGCATGGGCGTGCTGCCCTTGCAATTCATGGGCGGCGACACCCGCACCTCGCTGGGCCTGACGGGCGATGACAGCTTCACCATCACGGGTGTCGCCGATCTGAAGCCGCGTCAGGAAGTGGACGTCAACGTCACCCGCAAGGATGGCTCCAGCTTCACCTTCAAGGCGCTGTGCCGCATCGATACCGCCAATGAAGTCGAGTATTTCATGAATGGTGGCATCCTGCACTACGTTCTGCGCAAGCTGGCGGCCTAACGCCCTCTTGCCGAAACCGGCCCCAGCGTTCATCACCCTTTTCGACTAAGGATTAGGGAGAGAACGCTGTGGGTACCGGATCATTGAAAGGGCGGATTGCACTTGTGACCGGTGGGTCGCGGGGCATTGGCCGGGGGATCGCCCTCGCTTTGGCGCAGGCTGGGGCCGATGTCGCCATCAATTACCGCCGGGAAGCAGCCGACGCTGAAAGCGTGGTGGAGGACATTCGGGCGATGGGCTGCCGCGCTTAT
>JAHEGQ010000130.1 GCA_024645025.1 Sphingomonadaceae bacterium | reverse complement strand
GCACACGCTGGTTACCGACGATCCGAACGGGATGAAGGCACTGTTCCACATGCAGGGCGCCAACGAGTTCTTCGATGAAAATGGCAACCATGTCGAAACGCTCGACGTGTGGTGGTTCATCAACCATTATGAGAGCTATTGCCGGGAGCATGGCCTCAAGATCAACGAGGCGCTGTACCTGTGAGCAAAGACCCCAAAGCACTCGACCAGTTCGACATTCGGGGCCGCACCGCGCTGGTGACGGGCGCCGCCTCCGGTATCGGCCTCGCTTATGCCGAAGCGATGGCGGAAGCGGGCGCGAAAGTGACGCTGGCCGATATCAACCTTGACGGCGCCGAGGCGGAAGCCGCGCGCTTGCGCGCCGAAGGCTATGAGGCCCGCGCCGCCAAGGTGGATGTCAGCGACCTTGCCAGCGTCGCCAAGGCGTTTGACGATCATGTTGCGGCCTATGGTGATCTCAACATCGCCTTTGCCAATGCCGGGATTGATGCCGGTGCCGGCTTTTGGAACCCGGGTGGTTTTCGCAATCCCGAAGGCCAGATTGATCAATATGATCCGGCCGCGTGGAACCGCTCCATCGGCATCAACCTGACGGGCGTCTTCTACACGATCCGCGAAGCCGCGCGCTGTATGAAAGCCAGCGGCAAGGGCGGGGCGATCATCGCCACATCGTCTAATGCAGCAGAAGTGAATGAACCGATTGTCGGCATTCCCTATATGCCCGCCAAGGCCGGGGTGAAGCATCTGGTGCGCCATGCCGCGCTGGAACTGGCGGAGTTTGGCATTCGGGTGAATGCCATCGCGCCCGGCCCCTTTGTCACGAACATTGGCGGCGGCTGGCTGAAAAAAGATCCAGTCGCGCGCGAGGCTTGGGACAAGCTGGTGCCCGTGGGCCGGGTGGCCGAAACCTATCAGATCAAGCCGTTGGCGCTGCTGATGGCGTCGGACGCGGGCAATTACATGACGGGGAGCCATGTCATGATTGATGGCGGTATGGCCTTGGGGTCGTTCAAATGAGGCGCAGCCTGAGCCGTCTGCTCGCAGCAGCAGCGGTGCTGATGGGGGGAAGTGCGGCGCAGGCTGGTCAGAAACTGGGTGACTATCTGCCGCAGCGCGCACCTGAAGTCGTCTATGCCAAGGTTTGTGGCTATTGCCATGGACGCAATATCGGCCCGATCCTCTTGGGCCGAAAATTGCCCGTGGACATGATCACGCTTGTCGCCCGTCAGGGGCGCAACGGCATGCCAGCCTTCCGCCCGACCGAAGTGACGCCAGCGGAAATGGCGGCGCTCGCCAAATGGATTTCAACGGCAGCGCCGCGGGCAGAGGAAAAAGGCAAATGAGCGATTTTGAACTGAACCGCCGTGGCCTGATTGGCGCGGGGCTCATCGGCGCAACGATGGTTGGGCTCGCCGCTTGCGACAAGGCAACGCTGGCGCCCGGCGTCTCCAAGGCGGACTTTGCCGGTGCGATCAAGGCGATGCGCGGGGTTGTGGGCGACGAATGGGTATTTGGCGACCCTGAGGCCGTCACGCCGTGGAAGAAAAACTATATTCCTGATCCCGAAGGGCGGCACGTCCCCGTCGGCGCGGTGGCGCCCAAGACGGTGGAGGAAGTGCAGGAAATCGTCCGCATCGCGAATAAATATCGCCAGCCCATCTGGCCGGTCTCCACCGGGAAGAACATGGGCTATGGCATGGCGACACCGGCGACGCCGGGGCAGATCGTCCTTGACCTGAAGCGGATGAACCGCATCCTTGACGTTGATCCGGAACTGGGCACCGCCTTGGTGGAACCGGGCGTCACCTATCAGCAGCTCAAAGACTATCTGGAAGAAAACAATATCCCGCTGTGGATCGACGTGCCGACCGTGGGGCCGATTGCCTCGCCCGTTGGGAATACGCTGGAACGCGGCGTGGGCTATACGCCTTATGGCGAACATTTTACCTTCCAGTGCGGCATGGAGGTTGTGCTGCCCGATGGGCAGGTGATGCGCACCGGCATGGGCAGCATCAAGGGCACGACCGCGTGGCAGGCCTTCAAATGGGGCTATGGGCCCTATGTCGACGGGCTGTTCACCCAGTCCAATTTCGGCATTGTGACCAAGATGGGCATGTGGCTGATGCCCAAGCCCCCGGTCTACAAACCCTTCATGATCCGCCATGATGATATGGCCGATGTGCCAAAGATCATTGAGGCGATGCGCCCGCTGCGCGTGTCGAGCCTTGTTGCCAATTGCAATTTGATGATGAGTGCCTCTTACCAGCTCGCCATGTTCAAGCGTCGCAATGAGATTGTGCCGGATGGCCGTCCGCTGGATGATGCCTCTGTCAAAAAGGCGGCCAAGGCGAATGGGCTGGGGATGTGGAACACCTATTTCGCGCTTTATGGCACCGAACAGACCGTGGCGGCGATCGAACCCATCATCCGCGCGCAACTGACGGCGAGCGGCGGCGAGGTGATGACCGCAGCAGAGATGGAGGGGAACCCCTGGTTCCACCACCATGCCACGCTGATGCAGGGCGGCCTCAACCTCGATGAGATTGGCCTGTTGCGCTGGCGCGGCGCGGGCGGCGGGCTTGCGTGGTTTGCGCCGGTGGCGGCCGCCAAGGGCAAGGAAGCCGAAGCGCAAACCAAGCTGGCGCGCGGCATTTTGGACAAGCATGGTTTTGACTATACAGCCGCCTATGCGATTGGCTGGCGCGACCTGCACCACATCATTGCCCTTTTGTATGACAAGAGCGACAGGGAACAGGAAAAGAAGGCGGACGCCTGCTATCGGGAACTGGTGTCGACCTTTGGCGAAAATGGCTGGGCCAGCTATCGCACGGGCGTCAATTCCATGGCGTTGGTGGCGGAACAATATGGTCAAGTGAACCGCGACTTTAACAAGCTGCTCAAAAACGCGATTGACCCCAATGGCGTGATTGCGCCGGGCAAGTCCGGGATCGTCTGATGCGGGCCGTGGTGATGCAGGGGCTTCACCTGCCGCTGGCGGTGGAGACCGTACCCGATCCGACGCCCGGCGCGGGCGAGGTGGTCGTGAAGGTCGCGCGCTGTGGCATTTGCGGGTCAGACCTGCACATGACCGAAGACCCGGCTTATGGCAAAGGCCCGGGCGAAATCCTCGGCCATGAATTTGCGGGCGAAGTCGTGGCGCTGGGCAAGGGGGCTGAGGGTCTAAAGATCGGTGATCTGGTTTCCGTCATTCCCTTGCAAAGCTGCGGCGACTGCGCGTCGTGCAAGGCGGGTGAGGTGGCCTGGTGCGACAAATTTGGGCTGCAAGGGGGCGGCTATGCCGATTACGCGGTGACGCGGCCCAACCAGTGCGTCCGCCTGCCCCAATCGGTGTCGATGGCCGATGGCGCGATTATCGAGCCGCTGGCGGTCGCGCTGCATGGCGTGACTATGTCGGGGCTCAAGACCGGGGATAAGGTGCTGATTCTGGGGGCCGGGCCCATTGGCTTGGCCGTTGCCTTTTGGGCGCGGCGCCATGG
>JAHEGQ010000063.1:8003-16952 GCA_024645025.1 Sphingomonadaceae bacterium | reverse complement strand
CGCGCATCAGGATGAACCAGCACAAGGGCAAGGCCGATGCCACAATGGGCAGGCCATAAAGCGACCATGTGAGGAAACTGATATGAAAGCCGACGCTTTTTTCAATCAACCCCGCCGCAATGGCATTGGTGGGCGATCCCACCAGCGTTCCCAGACCGCCAATCGAGGCGGCAAAGGCAATGCCCATGGGCAGCGCGCCGGCCAAGCCATCGGTGTCGCCAGCGGGCGTCTGGTTGGCGCGCAGCACGGCGACGGCAATCGGCATCATGATAAGCGCGGTCGCGGTGTTTGAAACGATCATCGAGATCATCGCCGTTGCGACCATGAAGGCCATCAACAGCCCGCCAGCCGATGTCCCGCCCCGCGCCAAGATCGCCAGCGCAAAGCGGCGGTGCAGGCCCGTGCGTTCAATGGCAAGCGCAATAAACGCGCCGCCCAGAACCAGAAAGATGATGGGGGAATAATAGGCGGCGGCAACCTTGTCGGCCGGCATCACGCCCATCAGGGGAAAGACGACAAAAGGCAGCAGCGCGGTGATCGTCAGCGGCAGCGCCTCTGTCATCCACAAGATCGCCATCAGCGCAACCAAGGCGCAGCTGTGCCAAGCCAGCGGCGCCATGCCCGCCGGCGCCGGTGCCACCAGCATCAGGGCAAAGATCAACAGCCCGCCCCAAAGCCCCCATTTCTGCGCCATTTTTCGTGCCCCCCTTATATGTCTCGGCTTAGGCGATCGGCAGTCCGATAAGGGAAATCTGCCGCCCATAGCCGGGGTCTCCCCGATGCGTCGCCCGCCGGAAACTGAAAAATCGATCTGTGTCTGGATAGGTGTCCAGCCCCAATGCCGTCACCTGCATCAGCCCCGCCGCTGCCAGCCGATGCGCCACATAGCCTTCCAGATCAAACTGGAAATGCTGGGGACGGCCCGGCGTAAAGAAGCGTTCATTTGCTGGATCTGCCGCTTCAAAGCGCTGGGCAAAGCCTTCATCCACCTCATAAGAAGTGCGGGCGATGCACGGGCCGATGGCAGCGGCAATGCGGCTGCGGTCGGCTCCCAGCCGAACCATCGCCTCAATCGTCTGATCGGTCACGCCGCCCAACGCGCCCTTCCACCCGGCATGGGCCGCACCCACAATGCCCGCTGCCGCATCCGCGAATAGCACCGGGGCGCAATCCGCCGTTAAAATGCCCAGCAAAAGACCGGGTCGATCGGTCACCATGGCATCGGCCGGCGGACGATCCGCGATGGGCCACGCTTGGGTTGCCACCACGACATCGGGCGAATGAACCTGAAACACCGTGGTCAAGGCGGCACCGGGCAGCACGGCCTCAGCAGCGCGCCGTCGGTTTTCCATCACGGCATCAGCATCATCGTCAGATCCAACACCCACATTCAATCCGGCATGAACGCCGGTGGACACGCCGCCGCGCCGCCCCAGAAAGCCATGGGGAAGCCCAGCCAAGGCAGGTGCGCGGAAGATATCAATGGGGTCCATCGCGCGGTGCCTAACCCATAGCAGCGGGCGCTGGCCAGCCCTTGCCGATAAGCGCCATTGCGCGAAACAGCGCACCCATTTCGCTGGGATGGGTCAGGCGGCGATGCGCTTCGGCCAAATCGCCCCCCCGGTCTGGCTGCGCGCGGGCCAAGGCGGCGGCGCGTTCTGCAATGCCCAAAAGGCCCAGAAAATCCCCTTGGGCAACCGGGCCATGCACGGCCGCGCCGCTCAATTCCGCCATGCCCGCAAGCGTTGCAAAATCGACATGGGCCGTCAGGTCCTGGTCGCCGGGATTGTCGAAAGGATTGGCAAAGCCATGGCCTTTGACCGCCTGCAATGTTTCCCCCACTGCCGGGCCGTCATAGCCATAATCGACAATCAGCGCCGCGCCGCCTTGCGCTGCCAGCCGCTTGGCCAGCGCCCGGACAATGGCAACAGAAGCGGGGGAGCTTTCGATAATGCTGCCCGCGGCCGCATCGCGCAGCGCCTCTGGCACAATGTCATCGGGGACGGCTTTGCCCGCGATGGGCAGGAACATGGTGTCCTGACAGGCGACCAGCCGTTCATGCCACGCCTCACCACGCCGCACGATCTGATACACCGGCAGCGCGTCGAAAAATTCATTGGCGACGATCAGCAGCGGCGCGTCTTCTGGCAGGCTGGTGACATCATCATGCCACTGGGCATGGGGCACGGCTTGAGCTTGCGCCGCCCGCAAGGCCGGGCTGGTTTCGACAAAATGGACAGGCGGCATCAGACCAGCCTTGGCCATCGCCCGCAGCGCATCCTTGGCCAGCGTCCCCCGGCCGGGACCCAACTCTACATAATGCAATTCCGGCCGCCCCGCCCGGTCCCACAGATCGGCCAGCCACAGGCCAATTAATTCGCCAAACATCTGGCTGATTTCCGGCGCGGTCACAAAATCGCCCGTCGCGCCGAGCGGATCGCGCGTGGCGTAATAATGCGCGTTGGCTGCGGCCATGAACTGGGCAACCGGGATCGGCCCACCCAGCGTGATGGCGCGCGCCAGCCGTTCGGGAAGCAGGGGCTCAGGCGTCGCTGGTGTGTCCGTCAAGATTGTTCATCCGTTCACGACGGCCCTTGGCCGACAGGATCAGGTACAGCCCCAGCAGCACCATCGGCACGCACAAGGTCTGGCCCATGGTCAGGCCGCCAAGGCCATACACGCCGACATCCGGCTCGCGGACCATTTCCAGCCCAAAGCGGATCGCCCCCATCCACAAGACAAAATGCCCGGCCAGGAACCCCGGCTTGGTGCGGGCATCGGATTTCCAAAAGAGCAACGACAGGAAAATGCCCAGCGCCAGGCCTTCCAGCCCCGCTTGATAGAGTTGACTAGGGTGGCGCACCACGTCCCCGCCGCCGGGAAAGATCATGCCCCAAGCGACATTGGTTTCCCGCCCCCAAAGTTCCCCATTGATGAAATTGGCGATACGCCCGAGGAAATGGCCAATCGGGTAGACGACGACAACATAATCCAGAATACGCAGCCAGTTGAGCTTGTTGGCGCGCGCAAACCAAAGGACGCCGATAATGACGCCGATTACGCCCCCGTGAAACGACATCCCACCTTCCCATAACCGAAGCACGCTGGCGGGTTGGGACAGCATTTCGGGCCGGTAGAATAAAACATAGCCCAATCGCCCACCCAGAATAATGCCCAGCGTGGCGTAAAAGACGAAATCTTCGACATGGCGTTTCGTCATCGGCGCGCCGGGCCGGGCGCAAAGTTTGTTCAAATACCACCAGCCAACCAGAATGCCGGTAATATAGGCAAGGCTATACCACCGGATCTTGAAAAAGCCGAGGTCCACCGCAACCGGATCAAGACCAAGGCTTTCCCAGCGCACGGCGGACGTAGCGTCAACAAGAGCAGCAAGGATCAAGGCTTTTCCCCTCAGGATTTCGCCCTACATAGAGGGCTGCCACAAGAAGACAAAGGGAGAGATTCGCATGCCATCTGAATTGGACCTGCGCATTGCCAAGGCAACCGATATGCTGACCGGGCCGGGCGCGCCGATGGCATTGACGACATTTAAGGCGCATGGCGTTGATCTGCCCATGGTGGCGGCGGCCCCGCCGGCGCTGCCGCAATATTTTGCCTATTTCTGCGCCCAGCATGGGGACACGGAATTTATCGTCGATGGCGATCAGCGGATTTCCTTCAAGGACACCTATGCCGCCGCCGACAAGGTGGCCCGCGCTTTGGTGAAGAATTTCGGCGTGCAGCGCGGCGATCGCATCGGCATTGCCATGCGCAATGCCCCGTCTTGGATCGTGCTCTATATGGGCATTTTGATGGCGGGCGGCTGTGCAACGCTTCTCAATGGCTGGTGGCAGGGCAGCGAATTGGCCGCTGGGATTGAAGATGTTGGCGCAACCTTGGTCTTTGCCGATGCGCAGCGCGCCCAGCGCCTGGACGAAGCCGCTTATGCTGGCCCCGCCAAGATCGTGACGCTGGACATTGCCGCGCCCTTGGCAACGGCGCTGGCCCCCGTGCTGGGCAGCGACGACCTGTGCGGCGTGGCGCTCCCTGAGGTCACGGGCGATGATCTGGCGACAATCCTCTTCACGTCCGGATCGACGGGCCAATCCAAGGGCGCGTTTTCAACCCACCGCGCAGTCGTGCAAGGCACGTTTAATTATATCGCGCAGGCGCTCGTCATGCTCCAGTTGGCAACCGAGGATGGCACGGTTTCTGAAAACCGGCCGCCCCATGCCACGCTGCTGACGGTGCCGCTGTTCCATGTGACAGGCGAAGTGCCGGTGATGCTGGTCAGCTTTGCCATTGGCCGCAAGATCGTGATGATGCCCAAATGGAACGTCGTCGACGCGATGAAACTGATCGAGAAGGAAAAGATCACCAACTTCACCGGCGTGCCGCTGATGAGCTTTGAGATCATGACGCACCCGGATCGCCACAAATATGATCTGTCGTCGCTGCAAGGATTGGCCGGAGGCGGCGCGCCCCGCCCGGTTGAGCATGTGAAGCGCATTGCCGAAGAATTCCCCACCGCCCCGCCCGCTTTGGGCTATGGCCTGACGGAAACCAACGGCATTGGCGCTGGCAATTATTCGACCAATTATCTGGAAAAGCCGAACTCCACCGGGCTGCCGACCAAGCCCTTGGTTGACATGGCTATTTTGGATGACGCGGGCAAACCGGTGCCGCAAGGTGAACGCGGGGAAGTCTCCATCCGGTCGGTCGCGCTGTTTTCCGGCTATTGGAACCGCCCGGATGCGACCGCTGATTGCATGACGTCGGACGGCTATTTCCGCACCGGCGACATCGGCTATCTGGATCCGGATGGCTATTTGTTCATCGTCGACCGCAAGAAGGACATCATCATTCGCGGCGGCGAGAATATCAGCTGCCAAGAAGTCGAGGCGGCGATTTACGAACACCCGGCCATTGCCGAGGCGTGCGTCTTTGGCCTGCCTGATGAACGGCTGGGCGAAGTGCCGGGGGCGGTGGTCTATTGCCACCCCGGCCAAAGCGTCGACGAAGCGGGTCTGGCCGAATTTTTGAAAGACCGGATCGCGGCCTTCAAAATCCCGACCAAGGTCTGGTTTGAAGCAAACAGCCTGCCCCGATTGGGCACGGAAAAGATCGACAAGGTATCGCTGCGCGCCAAATATCGCGCCATCTGGCAACAGGCGGCGGCGTAATGCAGATCGCAGAGCCCTTGCGCCTGCCCTGCGGCGCGACCCTGCCCAACCGGCTAGCTAAGGGCGCGATGACCGAAGGGCTAGCAACGCCCGATGGCGTGCCCACGCCCGCGCTGGACACGCTCTATCGCGTCTGGTCGGAAGGCGGGGCCGGGATGCACCTGACGGGCAATGTCATCATCGACCGCGACCATCTGGAACGCCCCGGCAATGTCGTGATCGACCGCGCGCCTTCTGCTGACATGATGGCGGCGCTTACCCGTTGGGCGAAGGCCGGAACGGTTGCTGGCAACCATTTGTGGATGCAAATCAGCCATGCCGGGCGGCAGACCCAGACGTTGGTCAACAAGACGCCCAAAGCCCCGTCCGCGGTTCAGCTTGGCCTGCCCGGCGGGCAGTTTGGCGTGCCCGTGCCGCTGACAGGGGACGAAATCCGCGATCTGATCCAGCGCTTTGTCATCGCCGCGAGTGCCGCCAAGGCGGCGGGCTTTACCGGCGTGCAAATCCATGCCGCGCATGGCTATCTGATCTCCCAATTCCTCAGCCCGCGCGCCAACCAGCGCACGGATGAATGGGGCGGCAGCCTTGAAAACCGCGCCCGCTTTTTGATGGACACCGTCAAAGCGGTGCGGGCGGCAGTCGGCAAGGATTTCCCCGTCTCCGTCAAACTCAATTCCGCAGACTTCCAAAAGGGTGGCTTTGACTTTGAAGACAGCCTGAAGGTCGCGCGCTGGCTGGAAGAGGCGGGCGTTGACCTGCTGGAAATTTCCGGCGGGTCTTACGAACAGCCCCGGATGATGGATCTGGACGGGATGGAAGCAGTGGAGGACCAAAAGGTCGCCCCGTCAACCGCCGCCCGCGAAGCCTATTTTGTCGATTTTGCCAAAGCGATGAAGGCCGAGCTGAAGACGATGCCGCTGATGGTAACAGGCGGC
Organism: Sphingomonadaceae bacterium; assembly: GCA_024645025.1. GTDB lineage: Bacteria > Pseudomonadota > Alphaproteobacteria > Sphingomonadales > Sphingomonadaceae > Aquisediminimonas. Next base: position 10,834 of record JAHEGQ010000063.1, on the reverse strand, counting down.
TTTCGTACCCGCGCCGCGATGGACCATGCCCTGTCGACGGGGGCGGCCGACGTGATCGGCCTTGGGCGGCCCTTATGCGGCGCCCCCAATGCCTGTCGCGATCTGCTCAATGGCGCGGCCGATATTCCGCGCTTTGAAAAACAGCTACACCTTCTGCCCGGCTGGCTACGCTGGCTGGAACGCGTCAATGCAGTGCGCGCCTTGGCGGGCTTTGGCGTCCAATTCTGGTATTATGCCCAAATCTGGGCGCTGGGGCAGACGGGCCAAGTCGACCTGAAAAAATCGGTCTTTGCCGCGATGCGCGAAGTCGATGCCCGCAACCGCCAGATCATGGCGGCGCGGCAGGGCTGAGCATTCTTTGGGGCCGTGTTCTTTCGGGGAGGTGGCGTCGGTGCCGCTCCCCCGCTAGAAACCGGTCATCATGACGCCTTTGCCAGAAAACCACCCCCCCATCGCCCCGCGCCGCATTGGCGTATTGCTGATGAATCTGGGCACGCCCGATGCCCCGGAAACGGGCCCGGTGCGCCGTTATCTGAAGCAGTTTTTGTCCGACCGGCGCGTGGTCGAAATCCCGCCTTTCATTTGGCAGCCGATCCTGCGGCTATTTGTGCTGACAACGCGCCCGGCCAAATCCGCCCATGCCTATGCCCAAATCTGGACGGATCAGGGGTCCCCGCTATCGGTGGTCACCCGCGATCAAGCCGCTGCCGTTCAAGCCGCGATGGGCGACACGGTGCTGGTCGATTGGGCGATGCGCTATGGCAACCCCTCTATCGAGGACCGGCTTAGCGCGATGAAGGCTGCCGGGTGCGACCGCATCCTGATCGCCCCGCTTTACCCGCAATATAGCGGGGCGACGACCGGCACCGGCTTTGACGAGGTCGCCCGGGTGCTGGGCAAAATGCGCTGGCAACCGGCCTTGCGCACGCTGCCCGCTTATCATGACGACCCGGCCTATATTGCCGCGCTCAAAACATCCGTCGAAGAAGGGCTGAAAGGTCTGAGCTTTGCGCCTGATGCAATCCTTGCCAGCTTCCATTCGATGCCGGAACGCACGCTCCATCTGGGCGATCCTTATCATTGCCATTGCCGCAAGACCGCGCGGCTTTTGTCCGAAGCCCTGGGGCGCGAGGTGATGGTGTCTTTCCAGTCCAAATTGGGCCGCGCCAAATGGCTGGAACCCGCGACCGACGCGACGCTGGCCGATCTCCCGGGCAAAGGGATCAAGCGGCTGGCCGTCATCGCGCCGGGCTTTTCCGCCGACAATCTGGAAACGCTGGAAGAAGTCGCGTTGCGCGGTCAGGAGACCTTCAAAGAGGCGGGTGGGAGCGACTTTGCCTATCTGCCCTGCCTCAACGCGAGCGCCACCGGCATCCAAATGTTGCAGACCTTACTTTCACGTGAACTTGCGGGCTGGCTTCCCGCTCAATAGCTTTTCGTCCCTGACCAATCCGAAAGGGGCTGCGCAATGGGACGAGTGGCGATTGTAACCGGCGGAACACGGGGCATCGGGGCGGCGATTAGCTGCCGCCTCAAAGACATGGGGATGACGGTCGTCGCCAATTATGCGGGCAATGCGGAAAAGGCACGCGCGTTCGAATCGGAAACCGGCATTCGCACCTATGCGTGGGACGTGGGCGATTTTGATGCGTGCCAAAAAGGCTGCGCGCAGGTGGAAAAAGATGTTGGCCCCGTCGATGTCCTCGTCAACAATGCCGGGATCACCCGCGATGCGACGCTTTTGAAGATGACCTATGAGATGTGGGATGCGGTCATGCGCATCAATCTGGGCGGGTGCTTCAACATGGCCAAGGCCGTTTTCCCTGGCATGAAGGACCGCGGCTGGGGTCGCATCGTCAACATCGGGTCGATCAACGGGCAGGGTGGCCAATATGGACAGGTCAACTATGCCGCCGCCAAATCGGGCATCCATGGCTTTACCAAGGCCTTGGCGCAGGAAGGCGCAAAATTTGGCGTGACCGTCAACGCGCTCGCGCCGGGCTATATCGATACCGACATGGTCGCCGCCGTGCCGGAAGATGTGTTGGCCAAGATTGTCGCCAAGGTGCCGGTTGGGCGGCTGGGGCAGGCCGATGAAATTGCGCGCGGCGTTGCCTTTTTATGTGGGGAAGATGCAGGCTTTGTCACCGGATCGACGCTGTCGATCAACGGTGGCCAGCATATGTATTGACCCCCGATGCAAGGCCCCGTCAAACGATCGGTCACCATTGCCGGCCACGAAACATCGATCAGCCTAGAACCGATCTTTTGGGAAGCGCTGCGCAACGCCGCAGCCGAGGCCGGGCTGCCGGTCAACGCGCTGATCGCACAAATTGATGCAGAGCGGATCGCGCTTGCCGATCCGCCTAATCTGGCCAGTGCCTTGCGCGTCTGGCTTTACGCGCGGCTCAATAACACCCGCGCCTGACCGGCGATTTGGGCCAGCATCGCCGGGGTCGCCGCACCGGACATCCGCGCCCGGTCGACCATCGCGCGAAATGCTGCGATGCGCCCGCCGGACTGTGCCTGCCAGTCTGCCACCGCCTGTTCGGGCGCCGTGCCCCCTTGCCGGGCCAGAAAATCAACCCGCATCGCCTGAAAATCACGCGACAGCCCGGCGGCCAACAGGCGCTCCCATGGGTCGCGGGGGTCCAACTGCATCGCCATGCCTTGCGCCCAATCCAGGCCCAACACCTCGCCCATGGCGGCAAAGGCGCGGGCGGTCGCCAAAACATCAAAACCGGTGCGGGCCGACAGGGCAGCAATGCCAATCGCGCCGTCCAGATCGGCCAGCCGGACAAGCTGCGTTACAATTTCAAGGGGCGCGCCCG
>JAHEGQ010000063.1:0-7993 GCA_024645025.1 Sphingomonadaceae bacterium | reverse complement strand
CCCGCTGCGTGCAACCGGGCGCCAAAGGCCTGTGTCTGCCGCCGGGTTTCGGCGGGCAACAGGCCATCAAGTGCGGCTGCAAGCTGATCAATCGCGGGGCGATAAGCGGTGACGGCGTCCGCCGCGCTTCGGTCTGAAACCGAATGGCGCAAGATATCGGCCATATGGGCGCGCAGTTCGATGGCCAGCTGGTCGAACAGCAGCACCCGGCCCTGTTCCGGCATGGCAGCTGCTTCGATCGCCTGCCACAGGCGCGGCAGATCATAGACCTGTTCGGCAATCACAAAGGCTTCAGCCACATCGGCCAAGGTCGCGCCTTCTTCTTCCGCTAGTTCAAAGGGGTGGATCAGCCCCATGCGGTTGACCAAGCGGTTGGCAATTTTGGTTGCGACAATTTCGGTGCGCAGGCGATGCCCCTCAATCGCGCCGCGATGCGCCGCGCGCATGGCGGGCGGGAAGGCCCACAGCAAATCGTCCAGGGTGGCGGCATCCATCCCCAGCGGACTGTGTTCAATCGCATCTTGCAAGGCCAGCTTGGCCGTCGCCATCAGCACGGCAAGTTCGGGCCGGGTCAGGCCCTGCCCCTCTGCAGCGCGGCGTTGCAACGCATCATTGGCAGCCAAGCCTTCAACCACCCGATCCAGCTTGCCACCCGCTTCAAAGCCCTCGATTAAGCGGATCTGCGCGGGCAGGGCATCGGCCCCGCCGCGTTCGGCAATCGACAGCGCCAGCGTTTGCAGCCGGTTATCCTCCAAAACCAGATGCGCGACATCGTCGGTCATCGCGGCCAGCAAGGCGTTGCGGTTCGGCCCGGACAGCTGCCCGGCGGCCATATCGGCATTCAGCGCAATCTTGATATTCACCTCATTATCCGAACAATCGACCCCGGCCGAATTGTCGATAAAATCGGTGTTGATGCGCCCGCCCTTCAAGGCAAAGGCAATGCGGGCGGCTTGCGTGACGCCCAGATTGGCACCTTCGCCGATCACCTTGACGCGCAGATCCTCCGCGTTCACGCGCAGCGCATCATTGCCATGGTCGCCCACATCGCCATGGCTTTCCGCCCGCGCCTTTACATAGGTACCAATACCCCCAAACCACAGCAGGTCGGCCTGCGCCTTCAACAGCGCCGAAATAAGGGCTGTGGGCTCCATTTCCGCTGCGGTGACACCCAGCAGCGCCTGAATTTCGGGGCTGAGCGGGATCTGCTTGTCCTGCCGTGAAAAGACGCCGCCCCCTTTAGAGATTCGTGCCGGGTCATAATCTGCCCAACTGGACCGCGGCAGGGCAAATAGGCGGGCCCGTTCTGCCCAGCTGGTTGCCGGATCGGGATCAGGGTCAAAAAAGATATGGCGATGGTCAAAGGCCGCGACCAACTTGATCGCCTTGGACAGCAACATCCCATTGCCAAATACATCGCCGGACATATCCCCACAGCCAATCACCCGGACTGGCACTGCCTGAACATCCACGCCCATTTCGGCAAAATGGCGGACGACCGACACCCAGCCGCCACGCGCGGTGATACCCATCGCCTTATGATCATAGCCGACCGACCCGCCGCTCGCGAAGGCATCCCCAAGCCAAAAGCCCTGATCCAGCGCAATGGCGTTGGCAACATCCGAAAAGGCGGCCGTTCCCTTATCGGCGGCGACAACGAAATAGGGGTCCTGCCCATCGTGGATCACAACGCCTTGGGGGTGGACCGTTTTGCCCGCCACCACATTGTCGGTGACCGACAGCAAGGCGCGGATAAAGATGCGATAGCTTTCCGTCCCTTCTGCCAGCCAAGCATCGCGGTCCGCGGGGTCGGGCAGGCATTTGGGGTAAAAGCCACCCTTGGCCCCGGTGGGCACGATAACGGCATTCTTGACCCGCTGGGCCTTCATCAGCCCCAAAATTTCGGTGCGGAAATCATCGCGCCGATCCGACCAGCGCAGCCCGCCGCGCGCCACTGGCCCGGCGCGCAGGTGGATGCCCTCCACGCGCGGGGCATAGACGAAAATCTCGCGCCACGGCTTGGGATCGGGCAGGCCCGGCACTTGCGCGCTATCCAGCTTCAACGCCAGCGCCTCAGCGCCTGCGGGCGCGAACATATTGGTCCGCAGCGTGGCGCGGATCACCGCGCGATACAGCCTGAGGATACGGTCATCGTCCAGCGCCGACACCGCTGCCAAGCCGGCGTCAATGTCCGCTTCAATGGCGGCAATGCGCGCCTCTGCCCCGTCCTGCTGCGCAGGATCATGGCGAGCGTCGAACAGGGCAATCAGCTGGGCGGTAATCCCCGGTGCGCGGCGCAGCACATCGGCAACCGTCTGCAAGCCATAAGAGAGGCCCGTCTGGCGCAGATAGCGAAACAAGGCCCGCATCAGCACCGTGCCGCGCGCGTCCAGCCCGGCAGCAACCATAAGCTGGTTGAACCGGTCATTTTCTGCCCGTCCCTCCAGCACGGCTTCCAGGGCGGGTTCCAGCACCGCCGCCCGCGCCAGCGCGGCACCAGCGGCAGCGCCATCGGCCAAGGCCAGCACAAAGCGGTGGATATGCCCAAGGCGCCCTTCAGGGCCCAACAGCGTTGGCAATTCCTCAATCACGCGAAAGCCGAAATTCTCCAGCGCCGGAACAGCATCGGACAAGGCCAGCGCCCCCAGCGAGTAAAGCTTGAGCCGGACATGGTGGGGCGCATCCCGCGCTGCGCGGTACAACCGGGCACCGCGGGCGTTCGCATCCTCAAGCGCGGCAATCCGGCCAATGTCGCTCGCGGCCTCTTCGGGTCCTGCGCCGTCACGATAGGCAGTCGGAAATGCTTCGGCATAGCGCAGCGCCAGCCGCGCGGCGCTTGCCGCGTCGACCTGGGCCAGTGCTGCTTCCACCGCTGGCCGCCAGCCGCGCACCATATCTTGAAGCGCGGCATTCAACGCCGCCACATCCGGCAGCCCCCCGCCATCGCGAATATCAATGGTCAGGCGAATAAGAACGATGCCGCTATCGTCCAAATCCATCGCCCAGCTGAGGAGGGGCGCATCAGCGGCGCGACACACCAAATCGGTGATGGCCCGCCGCCGGGTTGTCGACAGCTCATCGCGCGGCAACCAGATAAAAGCGTGCAAATGCCGTGCTAACGGGCTGCGCGTCATGGCGATGCTGGGACGGGGCCGATCTGCCAGCGACATGGCCGTCAGCGCCACCGATTCCAGATCATCCGGCGCCATCGCAATGAGCAGGTCGCGTTGCAGCGCTGTTATCGCATGCGTCAGCGCCTTTCCGGCATGGCCCGCCGGATCAAAGCCCAATTTCTTCTGGAGAGCGGCCAGATGCTGACGCAAAACGGGAATATCGTCGGGCGCGGCATTCATCGCCGCGCTGGTCCATAATCCGGCATGGATGGACAGCCCGTCCCCGTCCGGCAGCACGATCAGTTCAATCGGCACGCGACGATGAACTTGGGCGATGCGATTGGACTTGAGGATCAGGGGGGCTTCCCCTCCTTTGGCGAAATAGTCCAGCGCCCGCCGACACGCGGCCGCCGAAAGCAAGGGCGCGCCCGGCAGGCGGCAAAGGCCCTGCCCCGCTGCGACATCGCCCGCGGCTGTGTGGCGGGCATGGCCCAGCAAGGTCAATTTGTCATCGGCAAACCAGCGCAAAAGCGCCGCGCCTTCCAGATGCGCGTCGGCCAATTGGGCCGCATCACTGCCCAGACGCTGGCGCAGACCGGGCCAGTCGGTCACAGCCGCGCGCACCTCGGCAAGGATGGTGTGCAGATTTTGCACAAGCCGGTGGCGCAGGCGTGCATCGGCGCGTTCGACCTCTAGATAAATCAGCGATTCCGCAACCCCGATCCCACGCGGCCCCAGATCCACCAAGGCGCCTTTAGGGCTCCGGGTCGCGCCAATGACAGGGTGGAGCACACGGTCAATGCCCAGCCCTTGGCTCGCAATTTCGGACGCAACCGAATCCACCAGAAACGGCATATCGTCATTGATGATGCCAATGCGCATCCGCCGCTGAACGCCCGCATTGGGCAGGGGTTCGATCCGCAAAACGGGCATCCCCGGTGCGCGGTGCGCCAACAGCCCCAATAAAAATTCAGCCGCCGCCTCTTGTTCGGCTTGGCCAAAGCCTTGAAGCTCGCCGGGCAGGGCGTTTTCGACCAGCAGATGTTTCAGCGGGATGGAAAGCGTTTTGGGGGTCGGGGCGGCATTGGACGCCATGATCTTGTCTCATCTATCTCAGGGAGCACGCATGGTGCGTCATGCCCGAAGATATGGACCTTGCCGGGCGGCTTCTCAACCCCAGGAACGGCAAACGCATTGTCCGATTTAGGTGCCCTTTGGGAAACTGGATCCGGCCCGCGGCCCGCGCCGCAACCATTCGGCAACCGGGGCCTCCCGCCACAAGATGCGCGCGCCACGTGTCCGCAAAAGGCCCGCCAGCGCCGCAGCCGCATCGGGCGCGACGCCATTGCCGGGGGCCGTCCGGGCAACTTCCTTCCAGTTGATGACGCCATAGATGAAGTCCACCGCCGTCCCATCCTGCGAAAAGGGCAGCAGCAAGCCACGATACAGCGTGTCGACACCCCGATGGTTGACGAATTCCGCCTCAAAGCCCAGCGCAAAGCGGCTATGGATGACCTGTGCGGAACGATCCGTTAACCGGGAAATCAGCGACCGGGCCGGGATTTGCGATAGGGCAAGATCGCTATCGGCCAATCCGGCCTCGGCCTGCAAATTGTCCCCCAAAAAGCAGATTTCGGGCGTGGGGCCGGTGACATCGACCAAAATGGCATTGGCCGCAAATTCGGGTTGGGGTGCACGGTCCAAATCCGCGATCAGCGGCAACGCGCGGCCCGCTTGCAGGCTGGTCCAGAAACGATAGGCGCGGACCTGCAGCCGACGCTCGTCCCCATTGACCAATGCGGCAAGGACGTCGCTTTCTCCGGACCTCGTGTCTGAAGGGCCCGTCCAGCCCAAATCATCCGTCATCTACCTGCCCTTTGCCCAGTTAGAGCCTGTCATCATCCCGTCGTTCAGTCCCTTTTCGCTGATCCGGGTTACGGCTTGGTTAAGAAACGTCATGAGAGGCACCCAAAGGTCAGGCTGGCCCCGCCGTAGCGTCAGCCAAGGCCAGAACCCGACCTGACCCAAAAGGCGATTGACAGGGCCTTTTCGAAAGGATTTGGAGGAAGGGAACAAATAAAGAGAGGTGCGGGATGAATTTCCAGTTTTCAGAAGAAGCAGAAGCCCTGCGCGATCAGGCCCGGCGCTTTCTGGAAGATCGGTCCCCGCGCGATAAGGCGCGGGCGGTGATGACAGCCGAAAGCGGCATAGACAAAGCGCTCTGGTCCGAGATTGTCGGGCTGGGCTGGACGGCGCTGCGCATCCCGGAAGCGCATGGCGGGCTGGGCCTGTCAGTACTGGAACTGTGCGTCTTGGCAGAAGAAATTGGCCGCGCGGTATCGCCCGTGCCCTTCACCTCCTCTGTCTTGCTGGCCACCGAAGCGCTGATCGCGGCGGGGACAGAGGCGCAAAAGGCCAAGTGGCTGCCCAAGCTGGCCGATGGCTCTGCCATTGGCGCGGTTGCGCTGAGCGAAGGCACGGCACCGCCCGGCAGCCGTTCTGCCATCCAGATTGCCGGCGGCAAGGCCAGCGGCAGCAAGGCGCCGGTGCAGGACGGCGCGCTTGCGGATTTCATTATCTTTTCGGGCGCCGACGGCCTGTATCTTGTCGAAACCAAGGCAGCAGGCGTCCAGATTGATCCGGTTGAGACGATGGATCTGGTCCGCCGGTCGGCCCGCTTGACGCTGACCGATGCCCCGGTCGAGCCGCTGGACGGTGGCCGTGCCGCGCTGGAAAAATTCCTGCAATCCTCGGCTGTCCTTCTGGCCTTTGAAGGTCTGGGCGGGGCGGATATGGCGATGGAGATGGCGCTGGCCTATGCCAAGGAACGCGTCGCCTTTGGCCGCAAGATCGCGGGCTATCAGGCGGTCAAGCACCGCTTGGCCGATATGTACATCAAGAACCAGCTGGCCCGCAGCCATGCCTATTATGGCGCATGGGCGCTGCTGACTGACGCGTCAGAACTGGTTCAGGCAGCGGCAGGCGCGCGCCTGGCGGCGATGGATGCCTTCCAGTTCGCTGCCGAAGAAAATGTCCAGCTGCATGGCGGCATCGGCTTTACATGGGAAAGCGATTGCCAATTTTTCTACCGCCGGGCGCGTCTGTTGACGCTGATGCTGGGCGCCAAGGCACATTGGGCCGACGTGTTGGTGCGTTCTTTGGAACAGCGCAACACGATGATGGCCGCATAAAGGGAGACGCACGATGGATTTCGAAGATACCCCAGAAGAAGCCGCCTACCGCGCCCAAGTGCGCGCTTGGATTGAAGCGAACAAAGATGCCCTGCCCGAAGGCGATTATGGCAGCCGCGCCGAATCCGTCGCCGCCGCCAAAAAATGGCAGGCGCGCAAATATGAGGCTGGCTATGTCGGCATCACCTGGCCCAAGGCCGTGGGCGGCCAAGGCGGCACCGCGATGCAGCAGATCATCTTCAATCAGGAAGAGGCCCGCTACAACGCGCCAACGGGGCTATACGCCATTGGCCTTGGTATGTGCATCCCGACCGTGTTTACCCATGGCCTGTCGCCGGACATTGCCCAGCGCTATGTCCCCGTGGCGATGAAGGGCGAAGAGGTCTGGTGCCAGCTCTTTTCTGAACCGGCCGCAGGCTCTGACTTGGCGGGCATCCGCACCCGGGCGGAACGCGATGGCGATGAATGGGTCATCAACGGCCAGAAGGTCTGGACCTCGGGCGCGCATCTGTCGGACTTTGGCATCGTTGTCACCCGCACCGACCCCAATGTGCCCAAGCATAAGGGCCTGACGATGTTCATTGTCGACATGAAGGCCCCGGGCGTCGAAGTCCGCCCGATCAAGCAGATGTCGGGTGGCAGCGAGTTTAACGAAGTCTTCTTCACCGATGTCCGTATCAAGGACACGCACCGTCTGGGAGAGGTGGGCGAAGGCTGGAAGGTTTCCCTGACCACGCTGATGCACGAACGTCTGGCCGTCGGCGGCAAGCCTGCCAGCGTCCCCGGCGTCAAGGAAATGATCGAACTGGCCAAGGCCATTGATCTGGCCGAAGGCACGGCGCTGGAACAAAGCCATGTGCGCCAGCGTGTGGCCGATGCCTATATCGCGGATCAGGGCATTGCCCTGACGCGGATGCGGACCATTTCGGCGCTGTCCTCTGGCCGCACGCCGGGGCCGGAATCGTCGATTTCCAAGGTCGTCGTCGCCAAGACCATGCAGGATGTCGGGTCCTTTGCTGCAGACCTGTGCGAAAGCGCCGGCCTGATGATGGGCGAAGACGCGCCCAGCCTGCCGCACCTGTCCCGCTTCCAGACTAGCTATATTGGTGCTGCGGGCCTGCGGATTGCCGGCGGCACGGATGAAATCCTGCGCAACATCATCGCAGAACGCGTCCTTGGCCTGCCGGGCGAAATCCGGCCGGATAAGGATATTCCGTTCAGCGAAGCGACCAAGCTGGGCCTGTAACAGCTTTCCCCCACCCGCTTGCTTGCACGCGGGTGGGGGTTAGCGTTCCGAAAGCTCTTTGCCCCTCAGCCTTGGCCCTAGGGCTTGGCGACGCGCACCCCAAGCGGCGTGATCGTTTCCACGCCCAGCACGCTGTCGGCCAGTCTTTTGCCGGTGACGCAGATCATGCAGCCCAGATCGGTTTCGACCACTTCATCGCTGTGCAGGATGCAAAAGCGGCTGTCGTCCATCAGCAGCAGGGCAAAGCCAAAAGTCGCTTCCCAGCACAACAGGCCGGTCAAGGTTTCGGATGTTCCAAAGGCCATACGCGCCTCCCCCGGTGAAGCGCCGGCGGTGCGCCCCCGCTTGGCTTCACTGATCCCTTGGTGATCGGGGAGTTAGTACACCGAGACAAATCGGCCCCTGTAACCTTTGGGCTGGGTAGCCTTGGACATACGCCACAG
>JAHEGQ010000303.1 GCA_024645025.1 Sphingomonadaceae bacterium | reverse complement strand
ATCCGCTTCTTCATATTGCCTCGAAAGGCCATATCGCAGGCAAACCCAGCGCGACGCAGATCGGCCAAAGCGCCGATACAGGCCTTTTCCGCCGCTTCCCCCATGGGCACCAAGGCGACATCGATGCGCGGGGCTGCGGGCGCCTCAATCAGCATTGCCAGCCGCTCTATCCCAGCGGCCCAGCCTACAGCCGGTGTCGGGGGGCCGCCCAGACTTTCCATCAGGCCGTCATAGCGCCCGCCGCCCAAAACGGTGCCTTGCGCGCCCAATCGGTCGGTGACAAATTCAAAGGCGGTGTGGCGATAATAATCCAGACCCCGCACAAGCCGACTGTCGCGCACCCACGCGACGCCCGCGGCCTGCAAGCCTTCGGTCACGCTGCCAAAAAAGTCGCGGGCTTCGTCGGTGATATAGGTATCGATATCGGGCGCGGCATCCGCAATCGGGCGATCCCGCGGATCTTTGGAATCCAGAATGCGCAATGGGTTCTTGTCCAGCCGTTCCTGGCTGTCTTCCGACAATTGCGCCCGATGGTCCGAAAAATACGCCACCAAAGCGGCGCGCCATGCCGCCCGCGTGCCGCCATCGCCCAAGGTATTGAGGTGCAGCGTCACACCCTCCGAAACCCCCAGATCGCGCAAAAGCTGGTCGGCAAAGACCAGAAGCTCAACATCAGCGGCGGGTTCTGCCGCACCAATAATTTCGGCATCAATCTGGTGAAACTGGCGATACCGCCCCTTTTGCGGCCGCTCATATCGGAACAAGGGGCCATGCGTTGCCATTTTAAGGGGGGCGTGTTGTTGCCAGCCTTCGCTCAGATAGGCGCGACACAGGCCAGCCGTAAATTCCGGCCGCAGCGTGATCGATTCCCCACCTCGGTCATCAAAGCTGTACATTTCCTTTGACACAACGTCGGTTGTTTCGCCCAGCGATCGGGCGAAAACGGCAGTCGGCTCGATCACCGGCACTTCAACCCGGCGAAAGCCGTAAAGGCGCCGGACGCGTTCAAAACTCTCGACAACGGTGGCAAACCTGTCCGCCGTGTCGCCCAGCATATCTTGTGTCCCCCGGACTGGCCGGGGCGTTTCTATCTTGGCCATGACTGCGCCCCTATAGCGACTGGACCGTCCACGCAAATCCTTGCATGAAGCGCCCAGACAAATATCGAGGACTTCATGAAACTTCGTGTTCTTGCCGCAGCTGCCAGCTTGGCCTCATCCAGCCTATTCGCCCAAGTGATTCCTCAGCCAAAAGACATCGACTTTCCGGGCACGATCGACCTTCAGGTAGATGCGACAGACACCAGCCAAGGCATCTTCACGGTGCAACAGACGATCCCCGTGACATCGAACGGCCCCATGACCCTGCTCTTCCCCAAATGGCTGCCGGGCAATCATGCCCCGCGCGGTCAGATCGAAAAATTGGCCGGTTTGGTGATCAAAGCCAAGGGACAGACGCTGGACTGGCGGCGCGACGCCGAAGACGTCTTTGCCTTCCATATTGATATACCGATCGGCACCCAGCAGCTCGACATCAGCTTCAAATTCCTGTCCGCGACAGAGCCGGATCAAGGCCGCGTTGTCGTAACGCCAGAGATCATCAATCTGCAATGGCAGTCGGTCTCGCTTTACCCTGCGGGCTGGTTCACTCGGCGGATCCCTGTTTCCGCCAGCGTCACCTGGCCCAGTGGTTGGAAGGCAGCCACCGCGCTGCGCCCCCTGTCCGCCGATGGTGATCGTGTTCGCTATCAGACGGTGGATTATGAAACGCTTGTCGACTCCCCGGTTTTTGCAGGCCGCTATGCCCGCAGCGAGCCCTTGACGGGCAACGTCACGCTTAACCTTGTGGCCGATGATCCAAAATATCTGAAGGCCACGCCCGCGCAGATCGACATTCACCGACAATTGGTGGTTCAGGCATCAAAGCTTTTTGGCATGATGCCATTTGACCGATATGATTTTCTCGTGGCCCTAACCGATCAACTGGGGGGCATCGGGCTGGAACATCACCGGTCCTCTGAAAATTCGGTTAACCCAGAGTATTTTACCGATTGGGCCAGTGGGCCGGGCCGCCGCAACCTGCTTGCACATGAATTTGCGCACGCTTGGGTTGGCAAATATCGCCGACCGGCCGGGCAAATCGTTCCCGATTTCCGCACGCCGCTGAACAACGACCTGCTTTGGGCCTATGAGGGCCAAGACCAGTTCTGGGGCTATGTTCTGGGTGCGCGCTCGGGCCTGTTTTCCAAACAGGAAACGCTGGACGCGCTGGCCAATATCGCGGCGACGCAAGACGTTCGGCGCGCGCGTGACTGGCGCGATGTCGAAGACACAACCCGCGACCCCATCATCACCGACCGCCGCCCCAAAGGTTGGCTCAGCTATCAGCGCAGCGAAGATTATTACAATGAAGGACTTTTGATCTGGCTGGAGATTGACGCGCTGTTGCGCGCCAAGACGCGGGGCGCGCGCGGCATGGATGATTTTGCGCGGCAATTCTTTGCGGGCCCCAATGGCAAATGGGCAGCCCGCGGCTTTACGCTGGAAGATATCGCCGCCACGCTCAATGGCATCGCGCCCTATGATTGGGCAAACTTCCTCAAAACGCGGGTAACCGAAAAATCGCCCAATGCGCCGCTCAATGGGCTGACAATGGGGGGCTATCGTCTTGTCTTCACGAAAGAGCCGACCGGTTTTTATCGGGATGCCGAAAAGCGCAGTGGTGACATGAACCTGACCTTCTCGCTTGGTCTGTCCGTCTCAAAATCGGGCCATGTCTCAACCGTGCTATGGGATGGCCCGGCCTTTAAGGCAGGGCTGACAACGGCAAGTGAAATCTTGGCCGTCAATGGCCGCGTCTTTTCAGAAGAGGCGCTGCGCGATGCCATTACCAAAGCCGAAGGTGGGACCGATCCGATCCAACTGGTTGTGCGCTCTGGCAAGCGGGTCTGGACCGCGCCGATTTTATGGACCGGAGGTCATCGCTATCCCCGATTGGAAAAGGCTGATTGGACAGAAGGCAGCCTCGACCGCCTGCTTGCGCCGCGCAATTAACCCGGCTCGGCAGGCCCTTGTCTCATTTTGGCTAATTTCCGCCGAGGGGAGACTTTGCTGCGACGCACAATAGGGCTAAGCGCGCCGCATCATGAGAATCGATCTGATCCCAGCGGGGGATAATCCGCCTGAAACGCTCAATGTGCTGATCGAAGTGCCGATTGGCGGCGAGCCGGTGAAATATGAATTCGATAAGGCTTCGGGCGCACTCTATGTCGACCGCATCCTCCACACGCCCATGCGGTATCCAGCCAATTATGGCTTTATTCCGCACACTTTGGGGGATGATGGTGATCCGCTGGACGCGCTGGTGATCACCCGCTCCCCCATCATGCCCGGCGCCGTCATCAAGGTGCGCCCGGTCGGCGTCTTGTTGATGGAGGACGATGGCGGGGGCGATGAAAAGCTGGTGACCGTCCCGCTCGACACCACCTTTCCCTATTACAGCGAAGTCGCGGGCCATGACGAC
>JAHEGQ010000298.1:1271-3532 GCA_024645025.1 Sphingomonadaceae bacterium | reverse complement strand
TGGCTATCGGTTGACGCTGGCCGCCATTGGGTTGGCGTTGGCCAATTTCATCGTCATTCTGGATACGACGGTCACCAACGTATCGGTGCCGCATATTGCGGGCGGTCTGGCCATCTCCCCCAGCCAAGGCACCTGGACGATCACCTCTTACGCGGTTGCCGAAGCGATCACGGTGCCGCTGACTGGCTGGCTGGCTGGCCGCTTTGGCACCTATCGCACCCTGATCTTTTCGCTGTGCGGCTTTGCGCTGTTTTCCGTTTTATGTGGCTTTGCGCGCACGATTGAGCTGCTGGTTATCTTTCGCATTTTGCAGGGATTATCCGGCGGCCCCTTGATGCCGCTGACCCAGACGCTGCTGATGCGAATCTTTCCGGCCGAAAAAATGGGCGGCGCGATGGCGCTTTGGGGGGTGACCACGATTACCGCGCCGATCCTTGGCCCCATTATCGGCGGGCAGATCAGCGACAATTGGTCTTGGCCTTGGATTTTCTTCATCAATTTGCCGGTTGTCATCCTGTGCCTTGCCATCGTCATTCATTATGTCGCGCGCTACGAAACGCCGGTGCGCAAGGAACGCATCGATGCCGTTGGTCTGGGCCTGCTGGTGCTATGGGTCAGCTGCTTCCAGCTGATGATCGATCTGGGCCGCGAATATGACTGGTTTGGCTCAGCAATGATCGTCACACTGGCGATTGTCGCGACGCTTGGCTTTATCATTTTTGTGATTTGGGAGCTGACAGACACCCACCCCATTGTTGACCTAAAGGTCTTGCGCCACCGAACGCTTTGGGCCGGGACCATTGGCATTGCCCTTGGCTTTGGGGGGATGTTTTCCACCATTGTGCTGGTCCCGCTCTGGCTCCAATCGGTGATTGGGTATACCGCCACCGAATCTGGCTATGCCATGGCCTTTGTTGGCGTCTTCGCCGTCTTGATGGCGCCGGTTGCAAGCAAGATCATGGAGCGGTTCGACATTCGGATTTGCATTACAGCCGGGATGCTGTGGTTGATGACGGTGTCCTTGCTGCGCACCCAATGGTCGACCGAGGGCGATTTCTGGACCTTTGCCTTTCCGCAATTGCTTCAAGGCCTTGGGATGCCCTTTTTCTTCATGGGGCTGATGTCCTTTGCCATGTCCTCTGTCCCCGCTTCAGAAACGGCGTCGGCTGCCGGCCTGCTCAGCTTTATGCGCACGGCAAGCGGCGCTGTTGGCACCGCTTTTGCCACCTCGTTATGGAATGATGCGACCGTCGCGAGCCGAGACCATCTGACGGGAACACTGCACGATGCCCCTGCCGCCATGGCCAAGATGCAGGCGGGCGGGTTAAATGCGGATCAGGCGCGCGGCGTGCTCGAAAGATTGGTCGATGCCCAAGCCGCTACATTAGGGGCCAATCATGTGTTCATGATCGCAGCTAGCGTTTTGTTTATCGCGGCTTGGGTGCCATGGCTTGCGCCACGACCCACCGGGAATTTCATGGCGGGCGGTGGCCATTAAGCCACTTGCCGCCCTTCTTTTTTGTATGTAACACATACTATATTGAATTTCGAAATGGGAATGTTCATGTCGGCCAAGCTTATCGACGGCAAGAAACTCGCGGCCAAATTGCGGCAAGACTATGCGGGGCGCGTTCGGGCGCTGGCTTTAGCGGGCGAAACACCGGGCTTGGCCGTCATACTTGTTGGCGATGACCCGGCTTCTGCCGTTTATGTGGGCAATAAAGTCCGCGCCTGCGAAGCTGTTGGCATCCGATCCATGACGGATCGTCTGCCCGCGACAATTACGCAAGAAGCGCTGCTGGCCCGGATCGAGGCGTTGAACGCCGATCCGCATGTGCATGGCATCCTCGTGCAATTGCCGCTGCCCGCCCATATCGATATGGCGCAGGTGCTGGAAACAATCTCGGTCGAAAAGGATGTCGACGGGTTCCACCTCTACAATGTCGGTGGTTTGGTCACCGGAAACACCGTCTTTTCGCCCTGTACGCCCTATGGCGTTGTCAAATTGCTGGAGAGCGAGAACATCCCGATTGAAGGCCAGAATGTCGTTGTTGTGGGCGCCAGCAATATCGTGGGCAAGCCGATGGCGTTGATGCTGATGGCCCGCGACGCGACGGTGTCAATCTGCCACGCGAAAACCCGTGATCTGGCCCAATATACGATCCTTGCCGATATTTTGGTGGTTGCGGCAGGCGTTCCCAACCTGATCCTGCCCCAAATGGTTAAAAAGGGTGCCGTCGTTATTGATGTCGGCATCAACC
>JAHEGQ010000298.1:0-1261 GCA_024645025.1 Sphingomonadaceae bacterium | reverse complement strand
TGATGTCGACTTTGAAGGTGTGCGGTGGCGGGCCTCTGCCATCACGCCTGTGCCCGGCGGCGTCGGCCCGATGACGGTGACGATGCTCTTGGAAAACACGATTAAATCGGCTGAACGCGCAGCGGGCATTGATCCCAGCGGGACCGGCCAAATGAGCAGCGCGGCCTAGCGTATAATCTATTCATCAATCGCCAAATTTTTCTGACCTTTCGACCGCATTGTATTCCGGCGCGAGGCTGACCATAAGCGCCCGGTGATTTACGACCTTGCCATTATCGGCGGCGGCATCAACGGTGCAGCCATTGCCCGGGAAGCCGCCCGCAACGGCCTGCACGTCCTGCTTTTGGAAAAGGACGATCTGGCTAGCCACACATCCTCCGCGTCCACCAAGTTGATCCATGGCGGCCTGCGTTATCTGGAATATTTTGAATTCAAGCTGGTGCGCGAAGCACTGAAAGAGCGGGAGGTCCTGCTGCGTCAGGCACCCCATCTGATTTACCCCCTCCAGTTTGTTCTGCCGCATGAGCATGCTGTCCGGCCCTGGTGGCTCGTCCGGCTGGGCCTGTGGCTTTACGATCATCTGGGGGGGCGGATCAGTTTGCCGCGCTCGCGGGGCCTCACCCGGCGCGACCGAGATTTTACCGACCCGCTCAAGCGCCAAAGCCATCGCGGCTTTGTCTATTCCGATTGCTGGGTGGATGACGCCCGGCTTGTCGTTCTGAACGCGCTGGACGCCCAACAGCATGGGGCGGATATCCGCACCCGAACCGGCATCGCCTCTGCCCGCCGGGAGGGGGATTTGTGGCACCTAACGCCAAATCATGGGGATGAGTTTCAGGCCCGCGCGCTGGTCAACGCCGCTGGCCCTTGGGTGGGCGAAATGCTGGCCCGTACGGGCGCCAATAGCCAGTCTGCGGTACGGCTGGTCAAAGGCAGCCATATCATCGTGCCCAAGCTGTTTGACGGGCATCATGCCTATATGCTGCAACAGCCCGATGGCCGGATTGTCTTTGCGATTGCTTATGAAGACGGGACGACGCTGGTTGGAACCACCGATGAACAGGTCAACGCCCCGGAAGACGCAAAGATCAGCGATGCGGAAATCGCCTATCTCTGTGCGGCGGTAAACCGCTATTTCACCCGCCAGACAGCGCCATCCGATGTTGTTGCAACCTTTTCTGGCGTGCGCCCGCTCTACGACGATGGGGCGTCCGAAGCGAAAGCCGTGACCCGCGACTATGTTTTGGAACTGGATACTTCC
>JAHEGQ010000060.1:6989-17047 GCA_024645025.1 Sphingomonadaceae bacterium | reverse complement strand
TTGCGGTGATCGCGTGGCTGGCAACAAGCCCCATCAACAGACGCGTGGAGGTGCCGCTATTGCCCATATCCATCGCGCCTTCCGGCTGCAGAAGGCCGCCAACGCCAACGCCGTGGACACGCCACACCCCGTCGGAAGACCGAACGATATCAGCACCCATCGCGCGCATCGCGGCCGCCGTTGCCAGAACATCCTCGCCCTCCAACAGGCCTTCGATCACGCTTTCACCAATGGCGAGCGCACTCAGCATCAGCGCACGGTGCGAGATGGATTTATCGCCGGGGACGCGCACGCGTCCAGACAGCGGGCCAGCCTTCGAAAAGGCCATCGGGGTTGGGGTCGAAGAATGAGACATTTCGCGCCCGTCTTTGACAGCGGCGCTTCGCTATGGCAAGGCGCGCGCCGATTCAGCCAGTGTCTCGCTGGCTCGTAGCGATTCTGCTAGTTTGAAAGGCTTGAAGGCTCATGGTGAAGCCTGAATGGGGTACCAAGCGCACGTGCCCGAAATGCGCGACGCGTTTTTATGACCTGACCAAGGAAGACCCGGTAACCTGCATTTCCTGCGGTTATGCCTGGCTTCCCGAACCCGTGCTGAAGTCGAAGCAACCGCTTCCCTTTGAAGAAGCATCGCCGGCTGCCGGCGCTGTGGTTGTTGAGGCAGATGCCGATCTGGGGGCTGATCTGGATCTGGACGTGGATGACGCGGCTGAACCGTCAGCCGATGACGACGTTGATCTGGGTGGCGACGATGATCTGGGCGTCGACACTGGCGAAGCCAGCGACGACAACTGATTTTTAAAAACATCGCAACCTTAGGGTTGCAACCGAGGCGCGCCTGACATAAAGGCGCGCCTCCGAGATGGGGCCTTAGCTCAGCTGGTAGAGCGCTACACTGGCAGTGTAGAGGTCAGGGGTTCGACTCCCCTAGGCTCCACCATCTCCTTTCTCATCAAATTGGCCGATCAAGGCCGGGATATGTTGGCGAAAGGCAAAAAAGCCTTTTGATGCCAACGGCCATGCGCGCGTGTCCCAATCCCGGCGAATGCGGTGGAAGGGCATTCCGGCTGTGGCGGCTGCCTCTGCAATGCCGGTTAGTCGATCTGCCACAGGCCCAATCGGCGCAAACGCCGTAACGATCTGTCTCGCGCCGACGCTTGCGGCATGGGCGGTTACCTCCGCATCTGCTATCCAGCCTGAGGTAGCGCCAAAATAGGCGGCGGTCCGCGCCAGCGCCTCGTCCAGCGCGGCGCGGCGAAAGGCGCATATCTGCGGCCCAGCAAAGGTGTCTGACGGGGTAATCGCGGCAACTGCGATGATCTGGGCTGGATCTAGCTTCAGGCTCTCCGGGTTCAGATCCTCTTCGGTCAGAAGCAATAGCGCAGGGCCTTGTAGCGGCGAGGTGTTGTCCGGGAGGGCCCTTGGTGGCGGGTGTGGCACAAAAGCCGGTGCCGGTTGCGGCGTAAATTCGGCGGGCCGAAAGCGGCCTTTGGTGTAAGCCTCAATGTTGCCTGGCGTTGCCAGATAGGCTTTGCCTTGGGTGTGGAGGCCCGCGACCCAGCGCCAAGACAGGGTGTTGGAAGCGGGATCGCCATCGAGCAGGTGACGCAGGAAAAAGGCAGCGCCCAATTGCCAGGGCAGGCCCAGCGCAAAAATCCAGAGGCTGGCAAACCACATTCGGGCGTGATTGTGGAGATAGCCCGTCTCCTGCAATTCTTGCGCCCAGTGATCGAAACAGGCGATGCCCGTTTCGCCCCGCTCTGCGGCTGCAAGGGCTGGGGAAGACCGGTCGAGCAGAGTCAAATCGTGGCACCAGTCTGTCCAGATGGTTGGGCGCATCTCCAGCCATCCCTTCCAATAGGTCCGCCAAAATACCTCATCGATAAACTTGGCTGCGGCTTGGGGCCCATGCGCGCCAATGGCCGCCTGAACCACCTCTTCCTCAGTCAACAGGCGATGTCGGATGTAAGGCGACAGTCCAGAGGCGGTATTCAATGCCCCGGCCCCCAAGTCGTAATTGCGGGTTTCGGCATAGACGGACCCGGCGCGGGGCAAAAAATCTTCCAGCCGCTTCAGGGCAGCGGCGCGATTGGCTTGAATATTGGGAAAGCAAAAATGTGTCCATTCGGTCATGGCGTTGTTCATGCGCCATTTTGATTCGGTGGCCTATGGGGCATTGAGTATAGGCAGGGGGCAGTTTTGGCCCCCGATGGGCGGAAACGCTTCAGGCCGCTTTACAGGGGCGCTCGCTTGGTGGAGAAGGCGCCGATTATCGCTCGAAAGGACGGATTTTGGCCATTGCCGCTGTCGTGATTGCAACGGCCCTTTCCGGGGCCATGGTTGACCCGGCTGCGGTTGAACCCACTGCGCCTGTTGCACAGCCGGCCGTCTTGGTGCCGTTGACTGAGGCACGTCCAGCAGAAGTCGCGCCGCCGATTGTGCAATTGCCCAGCGCGCCGCCCTCTGTTGTATCGACCCAAGAGACCCCTGAGGACATCGTCGTGACCGCCAAGCGGCGGGCGATTGCGGCAGACCCGTTGGAAAATATCAACGAAACCAGCTTTGAGGTGATCCAATCGGTCGACAAGGCTTTTGTTGGCCCAGTCGCGATTGCCTATCGCGAAAAAATCCCCAATCCGCTGCGTGTGGGCATCCGCAATTTTCTGTCGAACATCGGCGAGCCCATCATGTTCGTGAACTTTGTCCTACAGTTGAAGCCCGGCAAAGCTGCCGAGACGGCGGGCCGCTTTGCGATCAATTCGACCTTGGGCATTGCAGGCGTAATGGATGTGGCAAAGAAAAAGCCCTTCCACCTGCCGCATCGCGTCAATGGGTTTGCCTACACAATGGGCTATTATGGCATCAAATCGGGCCCCTATCTCTATCTGCCCTTTATTGGCCCCACGACGCTGCGCGACGTGACCGGTCGGATTATGGACCTGATGCTGCTGCCACTTGCCGTGGGCCAGCCGCTCAACAATCCCTTTTATGCCTTGCCGGCGGGCGTCCTGAGTTCGCTGGACGATCGCGCCGAATTTGATGCCGAGCTTACCCGGCTCCGGACACAATCGGGGGATCCCTATGCGGCGCTTAGGGCCTATTATCTGAACAAACGCCAAGCGGAAATCGATGCTCTGCGCGGCCGGCATAGCCCACCACCTGTTCCAGAATTGCCACAGGCGACGCCCCAACCGTAACGACGTCGGGGTGGGGCATCGGCAACTCCAATATTGCGCTGCGGTTTGGTTTGCGGCATGGCGCGGCCATGACTGATACCCCTCCGGATCGCCTGTCGATCGACCCCGCCAGTTCCTTTTTTGACGTGGACGTGCTGCGCCGTGGCGTTGGCATCCGGTTTCGGGGCGTTGAACGCCGCGATGTCGAGGAATATTGCATTTCCGAAGGCTGGGTCCGGGTGCAGGCGGGCAAGACGGTTGGCCGCAACGGCAAGCCGCTCCTTCTTAAGCTCTCCGGCCCAGTTGAGGCATGGTTTGAGCAGGCCACCGAGGAGCCTGCGGCTGAGGCATGAGCCTGACGCTGTCCTTTTCCGGGCAGACATTTCAGGTTGTTGGCGGCAAGGCGCTGTTCTGGCCTGAATTTCGGTCACTGATCGTTGCAGATCTCCATCTGGAAAAGGCAAGCTGGTTCGCGGCGCGCGGCCAAATGCTGCCCCCGCATGACAGCTTGGCAACGCTAGAGGCCCTGGCTGCCCTTGTCGAAGAAACAGGCGCGACCGCGCTTTGGTGTCTGGGCGATAATTTTCACGATGGCGATGGCCCGGCCCGGCTTAGCCTGCCGGCGCAGGCGTTGTTGGCGCAACTCACGACAAAAGTGGATTGGACGTGGATCACCGGCAATCATGACGCGGCCTTGCCAACAACGTTGCCCGGTGTCGTGTGCGACGAGGCTGAACTGGGCGGACTGATCCTGCGGCACGCCGCGCATCCCGCTGACCCCCGGCCAGAATTATCTGGCCATTTTCATCCCAAATATACGGGTGTGGCGCGCGGCCGGCGTGTAATCCGGCCCTGCTTTGTTGAAGGGCCAACCAAGCTGTTGCTGCCCTCTTTCGGCGCGCTAACCGGCGGAATGCCGGCGACGGATCCGGCCATCTCTGCCGCTATGGGCGGCATTCGGGCCTTTCATGTCCCGGCAGGTGATCGACTGGTGCGGTTTGAAGCCTAAGCCGCAACCTTAACGCCAGCGCAGATTGTCGCGGGTCAAATCCTTGATGGAACGCGCGCCCATAAGGCGCATATCGCGGGCAATTTCATCCTGCAGCTTGCCAAGGATGCGCTCCACCCCGGCTTGTCCGGCCGCCGCCAGCGCATAAAGATAAAGCCGCCCGCCCGAACAGGCCTTGGCGCCGACAGACAAGGCCTTGAGGACGTGGCTGCCGCGCGTGATCCCGCCATCACAGATCACGTCGATCTTGTCGCCCACGGCATCGACAATCTCCGCCAATTGGTCAAAGGGCGCGCGGCTGCCATCCAGCTGGCGTCCGCCATGGTTGGACACCATGATTGCAGTGGCCCCAATGTCGACAGCGCGCTTGGCATCGGCCACCGACATGATGCCCTTCAGGCAGAATTGCCCGCCCCAATCGGCGCGCACTTTTTCTGCCGTGGACCAATCCATCGACGTATCCAGCATCGTGCTGAAATAATCCTGAATCGAAATCGCCTGACGCGATCCTTGCGCCACATGGTTCTTCAGGTTCGACAGTTCAAATTTTTCGCGCAGCAGATAGTTGAGCGTCCAGCGAGGGTGCATGGCAAAGTCAAAGGCGGAAGAAGGCGTCAGCCGAGGCGGCGAGGTGAAGCCCGTCTGCATACACCGTTCCCGGTTGCCGCCAACGATGGTGTCCACTGTCAGGGCAATTGCATCAAAGCGCGCGGCTTTGCAGGCCTCCACCATTGCGTGGTTCAGGCCCTTGTCCTTGTGGATATAAAGCTGAAACATTTTGGGCGTGGAAATGCTGTGTCCGATTTCTTCAATCGACACCGTCGCCAGACTGGAGATACCGAAATAGGTGCCAAATTTTTCCGCCGCGCGCGCCACCGCACACTCGCCCTGCCAGTGGAACACGCGTTGCAACGCAGTGGGCGACAGGAACAGCGGCATGGCGATGTCGCGGCCCATCACGTTGGTGCGTAGATCAATATCCGCAACACCCGCCAGCACATTCGGGACAAGATCGCACCGCTCATAGCTTTCGGTATTGCGGCGGCGGGTCACCTCATCATCGGCGGCCCCATCGATATAGTGAAAGACGGGACCGGGCAGTCTGCGCCGCGCCAATTCCCGAAAATCGCTGACATTGTTGCAGTCTTCAAGACGCAGGTGCCATTTGGCGGCGGCAAGGCGGGAGGCTGGGTTCGTCATCCCGCCGTCATAGGGGCGTCTGGGATCAAATTCCATAACTGGGCAATGTTGGTCACGACATGGGATGGATGAGCCGGGACAAAAAGCTGCAATTCTGACAATTTCTGTGTAGGGAGAGCAGCTTCAAACAATTTCATGTCCAGAAAGATCCTCATGTCCCGTTCTTGTTCCAATTGCCTGAAGGTCATGTTTTGACCGGTCGGACAGGTTCTTGGACGGCGGTGGTGCTGGCCGGGCAGCGGCCGGGGCTGGACCCCTTGGCCCAGCATTTCGGGGAAGACTGGAAGGCGCTGGTCCGCATTGGCGAGGAAGCTATGGTGACGCGCGTGGTGCGCACGCTTGCCGCAACGCCTGAAATTGGTCGCATTGTGGTTTTGGCGCAAGAGCCAGGGGTTCTTGCGCAGGCAGTTAGCCTTGGGGGCGAGGCGGATATTCTGACCAGTGGCAGCGGTATTTCCACCAGCATCCTTGCTGAAGCGGGCACGGATGCCGCGCCTTGGCCCATTCTGGTCACCACCGCGGACCACCCGCTGTTAACACCGCACATGGTTCAGTTTTTTCTTGCTCAAGCCGAAGAAACATCTGCCGACATTGCGGTTGGCATGGTCAACCGCCAGACGATGGACGCGGCCTATCCGGAAACCCAGCGTACTTGGCTGCGTTTTTCGGATGGAGATTGGTCTGGCGCGAATTTGTTCGCCCTGACCAGCGCGCGCGCGCGGGCCGCGCTGGAACTTTGGGCAGAGGCTGAACAGGACCGGAAAAAGGCGTGGAAGCTGTTTTTGCATTTCGGCCCGGTCTTGGCCTTGCGGGCTTTGACACGGACCATCGGCTTGGCAGCGGGCCTGCGTCAGGCGGGCCGCCGGCTTGATCTGGATGCCGCGCTGATTGCCATGCCGATGGCAGACGCCGCCATTGATGTGGACAAGCCCAGCGATCACGCGATGGCCTTAAGAATATTGGCGGCGCGCGAAGTCTGATCGATCCCGCGCGCTAGAGCACGTACTTGCTCAGATCCACATCCTGCGCGATGTCCGACAATTGCTGCGAGACATAGGCGGCGTCGATGGTGACGGTTTCCCCCTTTTTGTCTTCGGCATCAAAGCTGACGTCTTCCAGCAATTTTTCCAAAACGGTCGACAGGCGTCGGGCGCCGATATTTTCAACGGACTGGTTCACATCCGCTGCAATCCGCGCCACGGCGCGAATGCCGTCTTCGGTGAAGTTTACCTGCACCTCTTCGGTTGCCAAAAGTGCGGAATATTGGGTCGTCAGGCTGGCCCGCGTGTCCAACAGAATCTGAACAAAATCTTCTTGGGTCAGCGCCTGCAATTCAACGCGTATGGGCAGGCGGCCCTGCAATTCGGGCAGCAGGTCGCTGGGTTTAGCAACATGGAATGCGCCGGAGGCGATGAAGAGGATGTGGTCCGTCTTCATCGGCCCATATTTGGTGGCAACCGTCGTGCCCTCGATCAGCGGCAACAGGTCGCGTTGCACGCCTTCCCGGCTAACCGATCCGCCGCGCACATCGGACACAGCGATCTTGTCGATCTCATCCAGAAACACGATGCCATTGGCCTCCGCATCCGCCAAAGCCACGCGCGCGACATCGTCCTGATCCAGTCGGGCGTCGGCCTCTTCTTCGACCAGTTTCGCCCAAGCGGCCGGCACCGTCATCTTGCGCCGCTTTTTCGGGGCGCTGCCAAAGGCTTTGCCCATCATGTCGCTGAGGTTGATCATACCAATATTGGGCGCGCCGGGAATTTCGAACGGCATATTGGGCGCGTTTTCCACCTCGATCTCGATTTCGGTCGTTTCAAGATGCCCATCGGTAAACCGCTGCCGGAAGGCGTCGCGGGTCGCGGTGGAACTATCCTTGCCGGTCAGCGCATCCAGCAGGCGGTTCATCGCCGCTTCTTCGGCCTTGTCCTTCACCGCCGCGCGACGGCGTTCTTTTTCCAGCCGGATGGCTTCTTCCACCAGATCGCGGGCGATCTGTTCCACATCGCGGCCAACATAGCCGACCTCGGTAAATTTGGTTGCCTCCACTTTTACGAACGGCGCGTCGGCAAGTTTTGCCAGACGGCGGCTAATCTCTGTCTTGCCGCAGCCCGTGGGGCCAATCATCAGGATGTTCTTGGGGGTGACCTCGTCGCGGAGTTCCGCCGACAATTGCTGGCGCCGCCACCGGTTGCGCAAGGCGACAGCAACGGCGCGCTTGGCGTCCGCCTGACCGATGATGTGCGCATCCAGCGCTGCCACAATCGCCTTGGGCGTCAGGGTCTTATTCATATCCAGTCCTTTGTCGTGTCGGCGCCCGCCGGATCAGCTTGCGCTGTCCAGCGTCTCAACGGTCAATTGGTCGTTTGTGTAGACGCAGATATCCGCTGCAATCGCCATTGCCTTGCGGGCCAGCCGTTCGGCATCGGGTTCATAATCCATCAACGCACGGGCCGCGGCGAGGGCAAAATTGCCGCCAGAGCCAATGGCCGCGACGCCATCCACCGGTTCCAGAACATCGCCATTGCCTGTGAGGATCAGCGTCACATCCTTATCGGCGACGATCATCATCGCTTCCAAATTGCGCAGATATTTGTCGGTGCGCCAGTCCTTTGCCAGTTCAACGGCCGCGCGAAGCAATTGGCCGTGATATTGTTCCAGCTTCTTTTCCAGCCGGTCAAACAGGGTGAAGGCGTCGGCGGTTGCCCCCGCAAAGCCAGCGATCACGCCGTGCCCCAGCGGGCGGACTTTGCGGGCATTGGGTTTCATGACGGTCTGCCCCATCGAGACCTGACCATCGCCCGCGATGACAACCTTGCCGGATTTGCGCACGGAAACGATTGTCGTGCCGTGCCATTTTATAGGATCGCTCATCTTCGGGATATGGGGCGCGCCGCTGTTGCTTTTCAAGGGCTGCGCTTGGCAACGCAACATTCTTCTTCACAGCCGCAATTTCCGCGCTAGGGTTTTCCCAATCGCACGGCCTTGCGCCGGGCTCTAAAACCATCAGGGGCTTAGACACGACATGGTAGATGCAGCACAAAAGGGCGCCGCCCCGACGGCGGGCGCCGCGGGGGATGAATGGTTTGGCCATCCCCGCCAATTGGCGCGCCTGTTCACCACCGAAATGTGGGAACGTTTTGGCTATTATGGGATGCGGGCACTTCTGACCCTGTATCTGGCCGAACATTTCCTGTTCGATGATACGACAACGACCGGCCTTTATGGCGGCTTTACGGCGCTGGTCTATCTGACGCCGCTGATTGGCGGCCTGTTGGCGGACCGGTATCTTGGTTCCAAGAGATCGGTGAAATTTGGCGCGATCCTGATGGCTATCGGCTATTTCACCCTGTGCTTTGGCGGCGATGCAGCGCGTCCCTATGCGATGATCGACGGGCAGAAATATGCCGTCGTGAATCAGGGTGAAGGCGACGCCAAGCAGCAGTTTATTTCGGCCAATGGTCAGCAGCTGAAGATCAAGGGCAACGAAGATAAGTCGGTTTCGCTGTTGGCCGCGGACGGCAAGGAAGTGCAGCGAATCGCGCCGGGCGAATTCAAGTCCGGGGGCGACCGTTCTTCTTTCTACACGCTGCTGTTGTTGGTTGGCTTATCGTTGGTCACGGTTGGCAATGGCTTTTTTAAGCCCAATATCTCAACCATTGTTGGCTCGCTTTACGCGCAAGGCGACCGACGCCGCGATGCGGGTTTCACCATTTTCTACATGGGTATTAATCTGGGGTCGCTGTTTTCGCAGCTGCTGTGCCCGTGGTTGGCGATGACCGTCGGCTGGTGGGCAGGTTTTGGCCTTGCTGCGATTGGGATGCTGTTGTCCTGGGCGCTGATCCAGTTCGATGGGGGCAAGCTGGATGGCTATGGCGATCGGCCTGAAGGGGCAGATTCCTCGCGCGATTTGGCGATTTATGTGGGGGCCGTCCTGACGATCCCCGTCGTCTGGTTCCTGTTTTCCAACTTGATGACCTATGTGGCCCCGGCCGCTGGCAGCGGCATCTTGGGCTATGTTTTGGGCCTGCCGCTGATGGGCAAGATGCTGTTTGGGACGTTCCTTGTCGGCGTGCCGGCCATCCTTATCTGGTCGTGGTTCAATGGGTCGCGCACCGAATTTCAGATGATGGTCGCCGCGATGGTGCTGATCGTGTTCAACACGGTTTTCTGGACGTTGTTTGAACAGGCCGGGTCGTCGCTGACGCTGTTTGCCGACCGGAATACCGATCTGTCGGTCTTTGGGCTGTTCAATATTTCGGCCGGCCAGACCCAGTTCTTCAACGCCTTCTTCATCGTCGCGCTGGCGCCGCTGTTTTCCATGATGTGGAATGGCATGGCCAAGCGCGGGATTGAGCCCTCAATCCCCGTCAAGTTTGCGGTTGCCCTGATGGCCGTGGGCGCGGGCTTTTTGTTCCTTGTTTGGGGCGCTGCCTTTGCTGGCCCTGATTTCAAAGTGGGCCTGTGGTGGCTTGCGGGCCTGTATCTGATCCACTCGATGGCCGAACTGTGCATCTCGCCGGTGGGGCTCAGCATGATCACCAAATTGTCGATCGCGCGGATCGTTGGGTTGATGATGGGCGTCTGGTTCCTGTCGATTTCGGTTGCACAATATGTCGCCGGGATCGTCGCTCAGGTTGCCAGTGTTGAAACGGTGGGCGGTCAGGTGACCAATC
>JAHEGQ010000060.1:0-6882 GCA_024645025.1 Sphingomonadaceae bacterium | reverse complement strand
TGGGCGTGTTCTCGATGATTGGCTGGGCGTCGGTCATCATTGGCGTCGTCTTGCTGGCGCTTGCGCTGCCCATCAAAAAACTGATGCACGGAGTAAACTGATGCGTATCACAGCTTTATTGGCTGGCACGGCGATTGTGCTGGCGTCGCTGGCCGTCCCGGCGACCGCCCGCAACAAGGATAAGGCCGAGGCCCCCAAGGCGGCACCCTTCAATAAAGATCCCTATCCGTCCACCTATCACGCCTATCCCGGCGTCCCGACGGCGGTGACCAATGTCACGGTTTACGATGGCGAGGGCGGCAAGTTCGTCAACGCAACCGTCTATTTCCGCGACGGCAAGGTTGAGGCCGTGGAAACCGGTGGTGCGGTCAAGGATGGCTATGCCGTGATTGACGGGACGGGCAAATGGGTGACGCCGGGCATTATCGACGTGCATTCCCATCTGGGGGATTACCCGTCGCCGGGCGTTGAGGCCTTGTCAGATGGCAATGAGGCGACTGGCCCCGCGCGGCCCGAAGTCTGGGCTGAACACAGCGTTTGGCCACAGGATCCGGGCTTTTCGCGCGCCTTGGCCAATGGCGGTGTCACGACGCTGCAGATTTTGCCGGGATCCGCCAATTTGTTTGGGGGGCGCTCTGTCACGATCAAGAATGTCTACGCCCGCAATGTGCAGGGCATGAAGTTCCCGGGCGCGCCTTATGGCCTCAAAATGGCCTGCGGTGAAAACCCCAAACGGGTTTATGGCAGCCGTGGCCAGATGCCGCAGACGCGCATGGGCAATATGGCGGTCAACCGCCAGACTTGGGCGCGCGCTGTCGAGTATAAGCGCAAGCTCGACAAGGGAGAGGCCGTCAGCCGCGATCTGGGGATGGAAACGCTGGCGGGCGTGTTGTCGGGCGAGATCCTCGTCCACAACCATTGCTATCGCGCCGATGAAATGAGCCTCGTCATCGATATGGCCAAGGAATTTGGCTATAAGGTGTCAACCTTTCACCACGCCGTCGAAAGCTACAAGATTGCGGACCTTTTGGCGAAGGAAGGCATTTGTTCCGCCATGTGGGCCGATTGGTGGGGGTTCAAGATGGAATCCTATGACGCCATCAATGAAAATATCCCGCTGGTGCATAAGGCGGGCGCCTGCGCCATTGTCCATTCGGACGATGCAAACGGTATCCAGCGCTTGAACCAAGAAGCGGCAAAGGCTTTGGGCGACGGTCGGCGCATTGGTGTCAACATTCCCGATGAAGTCGCCTGGACTTGGCTGAGCTATAATCCGGCCAAGGCGCTCGGCATTGCGGATAAGACAGGCAGCCTGAAGCCCGGCAAGATGGCCGATATCGTGCTGTGGAACGGCAACCCCCTGTCGGTCTATACCCGGCCGGACAAAGTCTGGATCGACGGCGCGCTGATGTATGATGCCGCTGATCCAAAAAGACGCCCGGTTGCTGACTTTGAACTGGGCCAACCCGGTGAAGGAGACGTGAAATGAAGCATCTTCTTCTTGGCATGGCCGCCATCATCTCGGCCCCCGTCGCGGCAGAAACCATTGCGATCACCGGCGGCAAAGTCGTCCTTGGCGATGGGTCTGCCCCGATTGACAATGGCACCGTCATCGTCACCGATGGCCGGGTTGTCGCGGCTGGCGCAAAGCTAGTGGTTCCGGCGGGGGCAAAGCAGGTTGACGCCAGCGGCAAATGGGTGACGCCCGGAATCGTGGCGGGCTTTTCGCGCTTGGGTTTGGTCGCGGTGGACGCTGTCGAGCCGACCAATGATACCGCTGCCAAACAGTCGCCGTTCAATGCCTCGCTGACGGTCGCCCCGGCGATTAATCCTGATGTCGCAGCCATTGCCGTCAACCGGGCGGCCGGGGTTACGCGGGCCATTGTATCGCCAGAAGCCAGCAATGTGATCTTCGGCGGCCAAGGCGCTGTTATTGATACGGGCGCCGATTTTAATGCCGTCACCAAGGCCAAGGCCTTCCAGTTTGTCGAATTCGGCGAAACCGGGGCGCGGATTGCGGGCGGGTCGCGGCCCGCGCTGATTGCCGCCTTTAAAACGGCATTTGCCGAAGCGGCAGAGGCGGCAAAGGGCGTGTTTCCGGACAATGCCTTATTGCGCCGGCAAGACGCCTTGGCGCTGGTGCCCGTCATCAACGGGACGATGAAGCTGTTCATCCATGTCGAGAGCGCGCCCGACATTTTGAGTGTCCTTGCGCTGAAGAAGGACTATCCGCTGCTCAATATGGTCCTTGTGGGCGCGACTGAAGGGTGGCGCGTTGCCCCCCAGATTGCCGCCGCGAAGGTGCCGGTGTTGGCGTCGGCCTTGAACGACCTGCCCGATAGCTTTGAACAGCTGGCCGCAACCCAATCCGATATTGGGCGGATGAAGGCGGCGGGCGTCAAGGTCGCCATTGGCATGATCAACGACAATGATGCCCGTCAGGCGCAGCTGAGTATGCAATATGCGGGCAATCTGGTTGCGCTGACCAAGGTGCCGGGTGCGACGGGCCTGAGCTGGGATCAGGCCTTTGCCACGATTACGTCGGTGCCGGCAGACATTGTGGGCATGGGCGCAGAGATTGGCTCGTTGCGTCCCGGGCGTCGGGGCGATGTTGTGATCTGGGATGGTGATCCGCTGGAATTGACCAGCGGCGTGACGCGCGTCTGGATTGATGGTGTCGAACAATCCTTGGCCTCGCGGCAAACCCGTCTGCGTGACCGTTATATGACGCCGAGCGAGGGCGATTTGCCGAACGCCTACGACCGATAAGGTCAAATTGGGGGCGGCTGTGAAAAAACTAGGCAGCCGCCCCCAAATCGGCAAGACTGGCCGCATGGGGAAGAGGAGAGTCTGATGTCGAACCTTGTCTGGGCGGTGACCGCCTTTGTCGGAACGCATTTTCTAATGTCGCACCCGTTGCGCGCGCCCTTGGTTGCGCGGCTTGGGGAAAATGGATTTCGCGGCGTTTATTCGCTGGTGTCGCTGGTGACCTTTGGCTGGGCGGTGATGGCCTTTCGGGCCGCCCCAGTCACCGAGCCGCTTTGGGTCGCCGGTGATGGGATTTGGGCCATTGCCAGCTTGTTGATGCTGGAAGGCGCCATCTTGTTTATGGGATCGCTGGTCGGCAACCCCGCGCTGCCGGCGCCGGGCGCCGCAGCTTTGGCGACCAAGCCAGTGCATGGCGTATTCCACATTACCCGGCACCCGATGATGTGGGGCTTTGCCCTATGGGCCATCGCCCACGCGCTGGTTGCCCCTTATGGCGCGCAGCTGGTGTTGACGCTGGGGATGCTGGTGCTCGCTTTGGGCGGCTCTGCTGGGCAGGACCGGAAAAAGGCCGTGCTGATGGGGGCAGCTTGGAAGGATTGGGCGGCCCGGACCAGCTTTGTGCCTTATGCCGCCCAGCTTTCCGGGCGCGCGCCCTGGAAAACCGGTTGGCCGGGTCTGCGTCTGGTGCTGTTGGGCACGATCGTGTGGCTGTTGGTGACCTATGTCCACCCGATGCTGGGTGCGCCGGTCGCGGGGATCTGGCGCTGGGTTTACTGATCCGGCGCACCCTTCGGGTCGCCACCGCGCTTTGAGATGGTGGCCGTGACGGCCATGTCCATCGTGACATTGCCCAAGGTGCGCATGATATCGGGGAAGGTTTCAACCGCGATCAGCAGCGCCAGTGGCTCGACCGGAACGCCCATCGCCATGGCGATTGGGGCGATAGAGGTGACGAAGCTGACGGTGCCGGGCAAGCTGACGGCCCCCAAGGTTGTCGTCGCAGCAGCGGCAACCCCGGCTGCCAAGGCCCAGGGCGACAGCTCTATCTGCATCCAGTGCGCGACATAAATCGCGACAGCCAGGTTCATGGCCGGGCCAGTCGCCCGAAAAATGGCGACGGCAACCGGCATCACCAGATCAGCCGTCGCGGCGGGAACGCCAAGCGCCGTTACCCCGCGCAGCATGGCGGGCAGCGATACCAGCGACGATTGGGTGGAAATCGCCACTGCTTGCGCCGGGATCGCCGCCCTGAAAAAGCGCACCGGATTTTGGCCGCCGCCCAAAAAGGCGAGGGCAAAGGACAACAGCCAAATGACCGTCCCCGTTGCCGTGACGATTGCCACATAATGCGCCAGCGCGCCCAAAGCTGCCGTCCCCGCTTTGGCGCCGACGACATAAGCGAGCGCAAAGACGCCCAGCGGGGCAATGGCCAGCACCCAGTTGATGACGATCAGCATCGCATCGCCCACCGCTTCAAACACGCCGCCTATCAATGTGCGTTTATCTTCGGGCAGGCGGATCACAGCAAAGGCAAAGGCCATGGTAAAAACAATCAGCGGCAGGATTGCATCGTTTGCAGCGGCGCTGATGGGGTTAGTCGGCACAATGGCGCGGACGAATTCCGCAAAGGGTTTGACCTCGCCCGTCGCAGGCGCGCTCGACAGGGCGGATTTCAGCGCAGCGCCGGCTTCCAAGGGCATGGGGAGGGCCGCCAGCAGTGCGGGGGTGACAAAGGCTGCCATGGTCGCCGATCCCCACAGGATCACGATCATGGTGACAACCGCGCGCAGCGCGATTTTACCCGCTTTGGCTGCGGCTGCCGTCTGCGCAATGCCCGTGACGAGCAGCGCGACGACCAGCGGTACCACCGTCATCCGCAGGCCATTGAGCCAGAGCGTGCCGATGACATCGGCAAATTCGGTCAGCCCGTGATGCCCGGCATCCAGCGAGATGCCCAGCACAAGCCCCAATATAAGGGCAGTCAGAATAACAGACGCTTTCGACATACTTGTGTTCCCCGATCGGCTTGGTGATACACGCCCTATAAGGAGAGGCAAATATGACCAATGCGTTGTGCGCCCGGTTGGGCATCGAGTTTCCGCTATTCGCCTTCAGCCATTGTCGCGATGTCGTGGCTGCCGTGTCCAAGGCGGGGGGCTTTGGCGTTTTGGGGGCCACCGCCTTCAACCCGGAAGAGCTTGAGGTGGAACTGCAATGGATCGACGCCCATGTCGATGGCAAGCCTTATGGTATTGATGTGCTGATCCCCGAAAATTTGAGCGTGAAGCATGAAAAGGACCTGACCTCCAAAAAGCTGGCAGAGCGTATTCCGCAGCAGCATCGCGACTTTGTCGATCAACTCCTGAAGTCCCACGGTGTCGAAAGTGCCGGAGAGCATGCCCGGGCGCGCAGCGAGGATGCGCCCCCGCCTTTCTGGCCGGAAGAGGCGATGGAACTTCTCCGCGTGGCCTTCAACCACCCAATCCGTATGATCGTGAATGCTCTGGGTGTCCCGCCCAAGGAAATGATCGACATGGGCCGAGCCCATAATGTGCCCGTGGGGGCACTGGCCGGCGCAAAGGAACACGCGCTGCGCCTTGCTGAGGCCGGGTGTGATGTCATCGTCGCCCAAGGCGGGGAGGCGGGCGGCCATTGCGGTGAGGTGTCGACCATCGTCCTGATCCCGGAAGTTGTCCGTGCCTTGAAAGCGGCGGGCCATGATGTGCCGGTGCTGGCGGCGGGCGGCATCATGACCGGCGCCCAAATGGCGGCGTGCATGGCGATGGGCGCGGCGGGCGCGTGGACCGGCTCTGTCTGGCTGGCGACGACCGAAAGCGAATGTTCGCAGATTTTTCGGGAAAAAATGGTTGCCGCGCGATCCCGCGATACGGTTCGGTCCAAGGGGCGCACGGGCAAATATTCGCGCCAGCTTGTCTCCGCCTGGACCGAGGCATGGGAAGGCCCGGACAGCCCGGGGGCGCTCCCCATGCCGATGCAGTCGCTGATTGCAGAACCCGCGATCCATAAGGCGACAAAGTCAGCCGAAGGCGGGAATGATCAAGCGCGCGATTTGGTGACCTATTTTGTCGGACAGGGCGTGGGCCTTGTCGACAATATCGTTTCTGCCCGCTCGGTCGTGCAGGATTTTATGGCAGACTATGCTGAAGCGGTAGAAAGGCTCAACGCCTCCGTTGGGTGAGCATTGCACCCTTGGGGACAAAGCCTATATCCGGATGATGAGAAAACCGAGTTACGGAAAGACCTTTCATGTCCAGCTATGAAGCCCGCCTTGCGGCCCTGCGCGATCAGTTAAAGGCCGATCGGCTTGACGGCTTTGTCGTCCCGATCTGCGATGAGCATATGTCTGAATATGTGGGGGATTATGCCCAGCGTCTGGCGTGGTTGACGGGCTTTGGCGGATCGGCGGGGTCTGCCGTTGTTTTGCCGCAGGACGCCGCGATCTTTGTGGATGGGCGTTACACCATCCAAGTGCGCGAACAGGTTGATGGGCGCTTTTGGTCCTATCAGTCGACGCTGGAGACGAGCATTTCCGAATGGCTGGCTGCCCATGCGCCCAAGGGGGCGCGGATTGGCTATGATCCGTGGCTTCACACCAAGTCCTGGGTCGCTGCGGCAACCAAGGCGCTGGCGGCCAAGGGGGCAGATCTGGTCGCGGTGGACCGTAACCCCGTGGATCAGGTCTGGACGGATCAGCCCGAGCCGTCGGTTGCCAAGCTTTTGGTGCTGGACGATCAATATACTGGCCAAAGCTCGGCTGATAAGCGGCAGCAAGTCGCCGATTGGCTGGTGCAGGAAAAGCTGGACGCCGCGATTATCAGCGCGCTCGATTCAGTGGCATGGACGTTCAACATTCGCGGCAGCGATGTGGAACGGACGCCGGTCGCCCTGTCCTTTGCTGTTCTCAACAAGGATGGCACGGCGGACCTTTATGTTGATCCGGCCAAGATCGATGAGAAAATCGTCCAGCATTTGGGCAATGCCGTGCGCATCCACGATCGGGCGGCCTTTACCCCGGCGCTGATTGCCATGTCGGGCAAGCGCGTTGCTGTTGATCCAGAGCGGGCGGTCGCTGCCATCTTTGAACGATTGGCC
>JAHEGQ010000297.1 GCA_024645025.1 Sphingomonadaceae bacterium | reverse complement strand
AAGCAAAGCGTCAGCCAATCGTGATGCGTCAAGTCGAAGCGGTAAATTCAGCGTTTTGGGCATCCGTTATCGTGTAACAAAAACCAGTTAAAACCATGACCTTCACCCGCCCCGCCCTCCAGGATTTAATCAACCGCACCCGCGATGATGTGGTTTCGCGCCTGCCGTCGCCGGAAATACTGCGCCGCTCCGATGGCGAAGTCTATGCCCGCGTGCTGGCCGGCGCCGCGCACGGCCTGTATGGCGAGCTGGAATGGCTGAGCCGCCAGCTAATCTACGACACGGCGGACACCGATTTCCTGGAACGCTGGGCCAGTATCTGGGGCCTTGCCCGCAAGACCGCCACGGCGGCGGGCGGCACTGTGACCTTTACCGGCAGCAACGGCGCACTGATCAACTCCGGCACGGTGCTGGTCGCTTACGATGGGCGGCTGTACGCCACCACGGCGAGCGGCACCATTGCCAGCGGCACGGCGGTGGTGGCTGTGGCTGCGGTCACGGCGGGCTTGGCCGGCAACCGTGCCACCGGGCAAAGCTTTACCCTGCAATCGCCGGTATCCGGCGTTAATGCGACGGCTACGGCGGGCGCGATGACCGGCGGCGCCGACCTTGAAACCGATGACAGCCTGCGCTCGCGGCTGTTATTGCGCATTGCCAACCCGCCGCAAGGCGGCAGCAAAAGCGACTACCAGCAATGGGCACTGGCTTTCCCCGGCGTCACCCGTGTCTGGGTATCGCCGCAGGCTTTGGGCGCGGGCACGGTGAGCGTGTTCTTTATGATGGACGGCACCTACGTGGACGGCATCCCGCTGTCTGGCGATGTGACCGCGCTGGCGGCCTATCTCGATCCGCTGCGGCCGGTAACCGCATCCGTGACGGTGCTGGCACCGGTGGCGGTGCCGCTTAACTTCACCATTTCCGGCCTGTCGCCTAATACGGCGGCGGTGCAGGCGGCGATAACCGCCGAGCTTAAGGATTTAATCCTGCGCGAAGCCAGCCCCGGCGGTACGCTGCTGATCAGCCATATCCGCGAGGCCATCTCGACCGCTGCGGGCGAGGTGGACCACAGCTTGAACGTGCCTTCCGCCAACGTGGTCAGCACCACCGGCAACATCAGCACGATGGGATCGGTGAGTTTTGTATGATGTTAAAAACGTTCGTTCTATGCGTAAAAGTATTTCCCGGTTCTTCTATTGAAGATGTGGCTAGCGAGTTATGTCAGTTAGCTGATCGCATTGGTGTGCGCTGTGAGGCTTCATTTAACAGCGTAACACTATGGGCTAAGCCGGGCGATGACGCATCGCGCCTGATTGATTCTTATTGCAAGGAAATTAAACTGCCGCCGCGCCGTTTAAAGATTGCGCAAGCTTAATGAATAGCTCAATTAAATAGCAAGCCATTGTTTTTATATCAGTATTTGTTACATCTGAATAGATCATTGAATAGATCAAATGCTAACCGCTGACGACTTCAAACAACAGCTGAAATCGCTGCTGCCTTATGGCCCCGCGTGGGACATGGAGGAGTCGCTGCTGGCCGATAAGCTGGTGGCAGCCTGGGCGCAGGAATACGCCCGCATCCAGGCCGATATCGAGCGGCTGGCGGTGGAAGCGGATCCGCGCACCACGCTGGAACTATTGACTGATTACGAGCGCATTTTCGGCCTGCCGACTGACTGCCTGACCGGCGTGACCCAGACCATCCAGCAACGCCGTAATGCGCTGGTATCGCAAATGGTAAGCGTGGGCGGGCAAAGCCGCGCCTATTTCATCGCGCTGGCGGCGGCGGCCGGGTTCACCATCACCATCACCGAATTTTCTGTGTTTACCGTCATGGGCTACGTCAACGACCCGATCAACGGGCCGGACTGGTGGTTCGCCTGGCAGGTCAACGGCGCGGCGTTACCGGCGGCGGATTACCTGCGCGTTACCGGCGCGGTCAACGATGCGCTGAGTTTCTGGGACAGCAACCTGCTCACCTGCTTGCTGAACCGTTTTAAGCCTGCCCATACCACCATTATTTACGCTTAATCAAGGACATCTATGGATAACCGCAAATGGCAATCGGCGGCCGCTGGCTCGCCGCCTTCCGTGCCGGGATCGCCCAGTTCCGGCTTCCCGACCAATGGCAACCCAGGCACCTCCACGCCCGCCACCATCCCTGGCGACTGGTGGTTTCACCAGATCGGCGAGGAGTTGCGCTCGGTCATTGTGGCGGCGGGTTTAACGCCCACGCATAGCGCTGTCAACCAGCTGCTGGCGGCAATCAAACTTGGCCAGGGGCCTGCTTTTCACGTCCATCGCAACGGGGTTTCACAGACGATCCCGGCGAATACGTCAACTGTCATTCAGTTTGGCACTGAGTTATTCGATACCGACAACGCTTGGGATACCACTAATTTCCGCTTTACCTGCCCAACTGGTGGCGATGGCATTTATAGCTTTGGCTTGACTGTGCAAAACGATGTAGTCAGCAGCGCGATTATTAACCCCACTATCCGTAAAAACGGCGCAGGGGTTAAGCAAACCGCAGTAAATGGTGGTGCGGGTATAACCAGCGTGGCGGTCAGTGCGCTTTTGTCGCTGGTTGCTGGCGATCTGGTGGATTTTACAATTTTAATAGCCGCGGCTGGTGTTAATCTGCGGGGTAATGACGCCGTGACTTATGCGTATGGCAGTCGTGTTAGGTGGTTATAATGATTGACAAAGGCAAGTTTTTCCAGGACGTGCGCGCCAGCCTGTTCGGTGGCGCATTAAACCAGCAGCAGGTAGCGGGTATCGATGCCATCATCGACGAATGGGACAGCGGCAAGTGGGGCGATGACGCCCGCAAGCTGGCCTACATGCTGGCGACCACTTATCACGAATGTGCCCGCACCATGCAGCCGATTACCGAACTGGGCGCGGCGGCTTACTTTAGCAAGTACGAGCCCGGCACCGCCATCGGCAAGAACCTGGGCAACACCCAGAAAGGCGACGGCGCGAAGTATAAAGGCCGGGGCTTTGTGCAATTAACCGGGCGGGCAAATTACAAAAAAGCCGGTGACAAATTGGGTGCCGACTTGCTCGGCCATCCGGAAAAGGCGCTGGAGTTACCCATTGCCACCGCCATTATGTTTGCGGGCATGTCTGAAGGCTGGTTTACCGGCAAGAAGCTGAGCCAGTATTTTAACGATACTACAGCTGATTATGTCAACGCCCGCCGCATTATTAACGGGACGGACTGCTGCAACCGGATTGCCAAGTATGCGGAAAAATTTCATGAGGCGCTGACATGAATAGCCGCGAGTTTATGTTTTTATCGATCGGCTTAACCCTTGGCATCGTGCTGATGGGTTTGCTTTGCGTGATGGCGGTGGTCGGATATTGATATGAAATGCCATGATATTATCGAAGGCTTAAAAAGCTTTTTTGGTTTTAAACACATGCGGTTTTTAACCAAAATTTATTTTATCATCGCAATCATACCGCTGGGTGCATTTACCCATAACTGGATTCATACGGCCATTCAATTTTCCGGGCTGGTTATGCTTTTCTATGT
>JAHEGQ010000294.1 GCA_024645025.1 Sphingomonadaceae bacterium | reverse complement strand
GATGGCAGCAGCCACCGCCTTGTTTTTCTGGTTCCAGATCTTTCCCGGCTAATCAGGCGGCCAGCGCCTGATCCGCAGCGACCGGCAGCCGGATCAAATGGTCAAAGGCGGACAACGCGGCCTTTGACCCTTCGCCCATCGCAATGATGATCTGCTTATAGGGCACGGTTGTCACATCGCCGGCCGCGAACACGCCCGGCACGTTGGTCGCGCCCTTGGCATCAACCTCAATCTCGCCCCGCGGGCTGAGGGCAAGGCTGTCCTTCAGCCACTCGCTGTTCGGGACCAGCCCGATCTGGACGAAAATGCCTTCCAAGGGCAGGTGGACAAGCTGATCGGTGGTGCGATCGGTATAAGACAGCCCTGTCACCTTTTCGCCATCGCCATGCACTTCGGTGGTCAACGCGGACACGATGATGCGCACATTGGGCAGGCTGCGCAGCTATCAAATTCGATCAAGGTGACTTCCGCCACGATGCCCGCCAGATCAATCGCTGCTTCCACGCCGGAATTGCCGCCGCCGATCACCGCCACGCGCTTGCCTTTGAACAAGGGACCATCGCAGTGCGGGCAATAGGCCACGCCCTTGTTGCGATAGTCATCTTCGCCCGGCACGTTCATCTGCCGCCAGCGCGCGCCGGTGGACAGGATCACCGTCTTGGCCTTCAGGCTGGCGCCATTGGCCAGAACCACTTCATGCAACCCGCCCTCCGTGGTGGCCGGGATCAGCTTTTCGGCACGCTGCAGGTTCATGACGTCCACGTCATAATCTTTCACATGCTGTTCCAGTTGCGCAACGAGCTTGGGGCCTTCGGTATGGGGAACCGAGATAAAGTTTTCGATACCCATGGTATCCAGAACCTGACCGCCAAAGCGTTCCGCCGCGATACCGGTACGGATGCCCTTGCGCGCCGCGTAGATCGCTGCCGCAGCGCCGGCGGGGCCTCCGCCAACGACGAGCACATCAAAAGCATCCTTCGCCTTGATCTTTTCAGCAGCGCGGGCCTCAGCACCTGTATCGAGCTTCGCGACGATCTGTTCCAGATCCATCCGGCCTTGCCCAAAAACTTCGCCGTTCAAAAAGACCATCGGCACGGCCATCACCTTGCGGTCGGTGACTTCCTGCTGAAACAGCGCGCCGTCGATCGCGACATGGCTGATCTTCGGGTTAAGCACGCTCATCAGGTTCAGCGCCTGCACCACGTCCGGGCAGTTCTGGCACGAGAGCGAGAAATAGGTTTCAAAGGCAAAATCGCCGTCCAGATCCTTCACCTGCGCGATCAAGTCTTGCGCGGCCTTGGACGGATGCCCGCCCACTTGCAGCAGCGCGAGGACCAGCGAGGTAAACTCATGCCCCATCGGGATGCCCGCAAAGCGCACGCCGATATCGGTGCCGGCGCGGCGAATCATCATGCTCGGGCGACGCTTGTCATCGTCCGCGCGCACAACGCTGACCTTGTCAGACAGGCTGGCAATATCGGTTGCCAAAGCGTCAAGTTCGCCGGACTTTGCGCCGTCATCCAGCGACAGCACCAGTTCCACTGGCATTGTGATGTTGGCCATATAGGCCGAGAGCTGTTGCTTCAGATTTGCGTCGAGCATGGGAATATATTCCGTTATTTGGGGGCTGGGGCCGACCCGAAGATCGGCCCCAGCAAACCGCACCCCTTGGGAGAGGGGGAGACGGGGCGCGGTGATCAGATTGGTTTAGATCTTGCCAACAAGGTCAAGCGACGGGGCAAGGGTCTTTTCGCCTTCTTCCCACTTGGCCGGGCAAACTTCACCCGGGTGCGCCGCGACATATTGCGCGGCCTTGATCTTGCGCAGCAGTTCAGACGCGTTGCGGCCGACGCCTTCCGAGGTGATTTCCATCACCTGAATGATGCCCTGCGGGTCGACAACAAAGGTGCCGCGGTCAGCAAGGCCCACGCCCGGGCGCATCACATCGAAATTATTGGTCACGACGCCCGACGGATCGCCGATCATCGTGTAGCGGATCTTGCCAATGGCGGGCGAGGTATCGTGCCAAGCCTTGTGGCTGAAATGCGTGTCGGTCGACACGGCATAGATTTCGACGCCCAGTTTTTGGAACTCGGCATAATGATCCGCCAGATCTTCCAGTTCCGTCGGGCAGACAAAGGTGAAGTCAGCCGGATAGAAAAAGAACACCGACCATTTGCCCTTCACATCGGCATCGGTGACAGAGATGAACTTGCCTTCTTTGAAAGCCTGCGCCGAAAACGGCTTAATTTCGGTGTTGATGATCGCCATCGGATACGTCCTTTTTGGTTGATGAAGACGAAAGGCTGCTTGCCTGTCTTGCGCTCTTTACGCCTGAGATAAGCCGACAGCCAATTGGATTGTCTGGTCTCATTGATCGACAAAATCGATCACAGGATGGTTTGTCAGGCGATTATCATCATAAATCAACCGCCCATTGCCGAACTGGCGCTTCCGTCTGGACTCTTTGGGTCGCGTGCCTAGAGCGGACGCAGATAGATGACGAAGCGGGGTAGAGCGTGCACGAACGGCTGGTTCCAACCACAGGCATTCATAACTTCCGGGATTTTGGCGGCTATGCCTCTCATTTAGGGGGCAGGGTTCGGCGCGGCCTGCTGTTCCGATCTGGCCAACACAAGGATGCCACCCCCCAAGATCTGGCCGCAATCAGCCAATTGGGCCTGACCCATATTGTGGATTTGCGCAGCGATGCCGAACGCGCGCTATACCCCTGTGCCCGCGCCGAGGATCATCGCGCCGAAATCGTCTTTACCCCGGGCAATAGCCTGGGCCTCGCCTCCCATGTGGATGCCGCCCAAGGCGTGCGGACGGCAGATGACGCGCACGCCGCGATGATCGAGCTTTATCAGCATATGCCGTTTCGCCCGGTGTTGCAGGAAACAATGCGCCGATATTTCGACCTGCTTGCCCAGGATAAGGGCCCCAGCCTTGTCCATTGCCTCGCCGGAAAAGACCGCACAGGCCTGGCCGTCGCACTGGTGCAGCACCAGTTGGGCGTGCACCATGACGACATGATTTCTGATTATCTCCTGACCAATCAAGCTGGCGATGCCGAGGCCCGCATTGCAGCGGGCGCCGAAGCGGTCCGCGCCAATTTTGGTCAGGACATGGACGATGCCGCCGTGCGGACGTTGATGTCGGTCCACCCGGCCTATCTGGACGCGGCTTTTGCTGCGATTGGCGATCTGGACCAATATACCCGCGATGTCCTGCACCTCACGCCGGAAAAACAGGCCGCGCTGCGTCGGGCGTTGATCGACTGAGCACGCCGGTGCTGCATTGGGGCTTCTCAAGCCCGTCGATCTGACGCAAAGACCACATAAAGCCGATCCAAGGAGAGCGGGCAAATGGGCCGCAAATATTTCGGAACCGATGGGATTCGTGGCAAGACCAATGCGTCGGCCATGACCGCGGAAATGGCGATGAAGGTTGGTATGGCCGCTGGCGCCCATTTTGTGCGGGGCGACCATCGTCACCGCGTCGTCATCGGCAAAGACACTCGACTTTCGGGCTATATGATCGAAAACGCGCT
>JAHEGQ010000291.1 GCA_024645025.1 Sphingomonadaceae bacterium | reverse complement strand
GCTGATGCGTTTCATCTGTATCGCTGCCTTCTGGAAAAAATACGGACAAGTCGCCACGCGCGCTCGTGAGGATCAACCGGTGGGCGCTGAAAAGAACCTTATTTGTCATCTTCCTCTCAGGCTCGTTGGCATCTTGGTCCTCGCAATTGACGAAGACCCTATCCACTTTTTCACAAGACCACGCCGCCCCAGCAAAGCCCAACAAATTCGACATTAGGACCTTCGCAGACAACCTCGCATAGAGGAATCTCCAGCGCGATTGAAGAGCAAGAATCATTCTTTGAAGAGAGAAACCAATGCATCACGTTGGCCAGTTCTACGCCGGGATACCTGGCGCAATCAGCCGCACAGCAGTTCTGTCCGGAATTCCTGCCCCCTTGCTACTGAACTGCTGCGCCATCCATCGAAAGACCGTTTTGGAGAGTGCCGCCACACAGCATCCGCGAGGGTCAAGCGGCGGCTAAGGGCCGAACGTGAGCTGGGTGGATCAGTTGAGATGCAGCACGGCGCGCGGGTCATATTTTGGCGGGCGAAAGGATGACACAGGTGGGGTTTTCGGCCCGCCAAAACGGTTCCCAAATTCTCGATTTGTTCACTGCAATATCGGCGAAAATCGCCGATATTTTGGGAACCCATTGTTAAGCTAGATCAATGCGCTGACCAACTTTCCGTCTCGTTTACACCGAGAATGTCGGGAGTTCGAGTCTCTCATCACCCACCATCCCGCTTTCTGATAATCGTAGGCTGCACGGGTTCTGTGCATTTGCGCGCCTTTTTCTGGCGGCATAAAAAGCGCATCTTCTGTGGCAACAGAAGGAGAGCGATATGAGCTGGAACCCGTTGTTGGATGCGTCGATCCCGCTTGGCGATGCCGTGGATGCGATTGAGGCGGTGATTATTCCGCGCGCCCGCGATCTGGGTGGGTTCGAGGTGCGCCGGGCTTTGCCTTCGGTGCAGCGGCAAATGGTGGGGCCGTTCATTTTCTTTGATCAGATGGGGCCGGCGGAGTTTTTGACCGGGGCGGGCATTGATGTGCGGCCGCACCCGCATATCGGGCTGGCGACGGTGACCTATTTGCTGAAAGGCCGGATGCATCACCGCGACAGTCTTGGCACCGATGCCTGGATCACGCCGGGCGAGGTGAATTTGATGCAGGCGGGGCATGGCATCACCCATTCGGAGCGCACCGACGGGCCGATGCGGACGGCGCCGCATGCGCTGTTCGGGTTGCAGACTTGGTTGGCCTTGCCGAAAGACAAGGAAGACGCGGCGGCAGAGTTTCATAACCTTGGGGCGGCGGCGCTGCCGGTGCTGGAGGGCGAGGGCAAGACCGTGCGGCTGATTCTGGGCGACGCCTGGGGGGCGCGGGTGCCGTTGGCGCTGCCGTCGGAAACTTTCTATGCCGATGCGACGCTGGCGCCGGGTGCGGCGATTCCTTTGCCCGACAATCACGAAGACCGCGGCATCTATGTGCTGTCTGGCGAGGTGTCGCAGGCGGGGCGCAGCTTTGCGGCGGGGCAGATGTTGGTGTTTCGGCCCCGTGATGCGGTTTCGGTGCGGGCAGGGGCGGAAGGCGCGCGGATCATGCTGCTGGGGGGGGCCACGATGGACGGGCCGCGCCATATCTGGTGGAACTTTGTCGCCTCTAGCAAAGAGCGGATTGAGGCTGCGAAAGAGGCTTGGCGCGCCGGAGATTGGGCGCATGGGCGCTTTCATTTGCCCCCTGGCGACAGCGATGAATTTATCCCGGCACCAGAACATTGAAAAAGCTATGAAAGCCGCTTGACGCCGCCGAGGCCCTTGCGTAATACCCCGACACGCCAAGGGAAACCTTGGTGCTTCGGGAAACCGGAGGGCAAAGCGGCGGTGGTAGCTCAGTTGGTTAGAGTACCGGCCTGTCACGCCGGGGGTCGCGGGTTCGAGCCCCGTCCACCGCGCCATTTGCCCTTAGGTTGCCAGATGTGAAAAGCGCGGTGGTAGCTCAGTTGGTTAGAGTACCGGCCTGTCACGCCGGGGGTCGCGGGTTCGAGCCCCGTCCACCGCGCCATTCACACTATATGCAATAACCAGAATATGATGTAGGCCTGTGGGAAACCGGAGGCCTTATGTCATTTCTAGATCAGATATCTTTCCCGCTGTTGATCCTTGCCTGCCTAAGCTTGGGGTTGGCGCCGT
Organism: Sphingomonadaceae bacterium; assembly: GCA_024645025.1. Classification (GTDB taxonomy): domain Bacteria; phylum Pseudomonadota; class Alphaproteobacteria; order Sphingomonadales; family Sphingomonadaceae; genus Aquisediminimonas. Next base: position 1,396 of record JAHEGQ010000291.1, on the reverse strand, counting down.
TTTTGCCCGAACCGCATCTGTGGCAAAAGCTGAAGATGCTGGCGGCGGGGGAGTTGGGGCGCCCGATAGACATCTTTGATCTGATTCTGCATGCCGCGCCCTTTGTGTTGCTGGGGTTGAAGTTTCTTCGCAGCTATGGCGCGTAAGATTTTGGCTTTGTTGGTTTAATCGAAATCGCCAGAGTCGGCGCGGCGGGGCATTTTGCGCCAAGCCGCGCCGAATCGTTTACAGAATCGCCTAAAGCTTCATGCGATAGCGGATGTGGCCATCGCTTTTGACAAAGCTGTCATAAAGACCGCGGGCGCGGGTGTTGCCTTCGTCTGTGTGCCAGTAAAGCCGCTGCCAGCCCTGGGCTTTGGCGATGGCTTGCAGGTCGTTGATCAGGGCGCGGCCAATGCCCTTGCCGCGCGCGGCTTCGGCGACAAACAGGTCTTCCAGATAGCAATCGTCGCCCATCACCCAAGTAGAGGGGTGGTGCATGTGAATGGCGCAGCCCAGCAACTGACCATCTTGAAACGCCAGGCGCGCCTTGACCGGCGACGTTGGGTTCATCAGCCGCGCCCAAGTATGGGCGGTGATTTCGGGGGCAAGGGTGACCTTGTAGAAATCAAGATAGCTTTGCCACAGCGGCAGCCAAGCGGCCTGATCTTGGGCGGTGGCATCGCGGATTTCAACAGCCATGAGGGGGCCTTTCATCGGGGGAATTTGCCGCGAAGCTTTGCACCGCTTTGCCCGGTTCACAAGCCGATGCGCGCGCCAGACGGGGCCAGCGCCGCAATGGATTGGCGACTGCTGTTAGATAGCGAAACGGGGGCCGATGTGGCCCCCGTTTGAAACTTTAGCAAAGCTTTGCCAGCACCCTTGCCCAAGACCGGATGCCTTTGTGAAAACATTCCAGATCGTATTTTTCGTTGGGCGAATGGATCTGATCGTCATCGCGGCCAAAGCCGATCAGCATGGCATCCATGCCAAGGTAGGTCTTGAAATAGCCCGCAATCGGGATCGACCCGCCGCAGCCAACATAGGCGGCGGGGACACCCCATTCGTCAGACAGCGCCTGACGCGCGGATTCGAAGGCCGGATCGTCGATGGCCATAACCCCGGCGGGCGAATTGCCGTGGCCTTTCCATTCTACCGTGCAATCGGCAGGCAGTTGCGCCTGCACCCAAGCGCGGAAGTTTTCGCGGATGGCATGCGGGTCTTGGTCGCCGACAAGGCGGAACGACACTTTGGCATGGGCTTCGGCGGGAAGCACGGTTTTGAAACCATCGCCGGTATAGCCACCCCAGATGCCGTTGATTTCGGCAGTGGGGCGCGACCACAGCATTTCCAGCGGCGTGCGGTCTTGTTCGCCAAACGGCTGCGACAGGCCGACATCGCCCAAGAAGGTGGCATG
>JAHEGQ010000001.1:22408-75609 GCA_024645025.1 Sphingomonadaceae bacterium | reverse complement strand
GCGGCGCGCTGAGCAATGGCGGGTCGGACCTTATCCATAACCCCCATCTAGTGTGCCGTAACGTAACCACCAGCACGGACATTAAAAAAGCTGAAAAATGCTGTGTCACGTCTAGCCTTTCGGCGATCAGGTGATAGCTTGCGCGCCACAGCACAATCAGGAGGGCAAGCATGGCCACTGTCATGAAAACCAATTCCAGCGCGAATGACGATCACATCCGCGGCATGGTGAGCGACGAAGAATGGGCAATCCGTGTGGATCTCGCCGCCGCTTATCGCTTGGTCGCCCTATATGGCTGGGATGATCTGATCTTCACCCATTTGTCCGCCCGCGTGCCGGGGCCGGAGCATCACTTCCTCATCAACCCTTATGATATGATGTTTGAAGAGATTACCGCGTCTTCGCTCGTCAAGATTGATGTTGAGGGCCAACCGGTTGTGCCAACCGCCCACCCGGTGAACCCCGCGGGCTTCACCATCCATTCCGCGCTGCACATGGCGCGCGAGGATGCCCATGCCGTTATGCATCTGCACACGCCGCATGGGCAGGCCGTCAGCGCGATGGCCGACGGGCTGTTGCCCCACACCCAAACCGCAATGATCGCGCTGCACGACATTGCCTATCATGAATATGAAGGCATCGCGACCGATCTGGAAGAACGCGACCGCCTGGTAGAGGACATGGGCACGAAGAACCTGATGATCCTGCGCAACCATGGCACGCTGGCGGTGGGGCCATCTGTCGCGGAGTGTTTCTTGCGGCTCTACTTCATCGAACGCGCCTGTGAAGCGCAGGTGAAAATGCTCTCTGCCGGGCGCGATGGCCTGTATAACCCGCCCCAAGGCACCCCGGAAAAGGTGGAAACCCAATCCTCTGGCCCGGGCATGGCCTTGGTCGCGCGCGGCCTTGCTTGGCCCGCCTTGCTGCGCAAGCTGGATCGGATTGACCCAAGCTATCGCACCTAAGGCGCTGCGGGTCTGTCATCCCGGTGCCATGGCACCCGGATAGACTGGCGCGGCATCTCACATGATAAGGGGTAGGGTTGATGACCTTTCGCATTGATCGTCGGGCACTGATCGCCACCGCAGGCTTTGGCATAGGCGGGCTGCTTTTGCCCGGCGGCGGGGTGGCGGCACAGGCGCTGCTGGGGCTGACGGGCTTCACCCATAATGTCGCATCGGGCGAGCCGGGGCCAGATTCGATGCTGCTCTGGACCCGTTTCGTCAGCGCCAGCGGTGGCCCTTCCAAGGTGCGGGCCGAAGTTTCTGCCAGTCGGGACTTTGCCAAAATCGTGGCCGGCGGCGAAATGGTAACGGGCCCCTGGCGCGACCACACGGTCAAGATTACGGTTGACGGGCTGATGCCGGGCCGCACCTATTTTTACCGCTTTGTCGGGCCAGATGGCAGCCTCTCTCCCATTGGCCGCACCAAGACGCTGCCTGTTGGCAAGGCGTCGCGTTTCAACATCGCGATCTTTTCCTGCTCCAACCTCGGCTTTGGGGAATTCAACGCTTATGGCCACGCCGCCGCACGCGCGGATGTCGACCTCGTCTTGCATCTGGGCGATTACATCTATGAATATGGCCGAGGCGGCTATGATGCGGGCACGAAATTTGCCGCCCGGCTTTTCCCGGCGGGGGAAATCCTGACGCTGGCCGATTATCGCCTGCGCTACGCCAGCTATCGCAGCGACCCGCAATTGCAGGCGCTGCACGCCAATGCCCCGTGGATTGTCAGCACCGATGATCATGAAGGCGCGAACGACAGCTGGGAAGGCGGCGCGCAAAATCACAGCCCGGATGAAGGCGATTGGTCGGCCCGGCGCAATGCCGCGATGCAGGTATGGCGCGAATGGCTGCCCGTGGGCGAGCAGCCCTGGAAAGCCTATGAATTTGGCGAATTGGGCAGCTATTTGCGCACCGATACCCGCATGGTTGCACGTTCCAAACAGGCCAATCTGGGCGACTATCTAAAGACCAGCGACCCAGCCAAGGCCTTGGCCGAATTTCATGACGGTGCATGGCGCGACCCGGCGATGACAATGTTTGGCAGCGAACAGGAAAGCTGGATCGCCCATCAGTTCGCCCGCAAGCAGGGCCTTTGGCAAGTGCTGGGTGTCGGCACGAATATGGGCTATAGCTATACGCCAGACGAGGCGCTGAACTGGTTTGCGCCGGATGTGCCAGAGTCGCGCAAAAACTATATCCGGCAAGGGATCGTCGCCGCAAAGGCGGGCCTGCCTTATAATCTTGACAGTTGGGGCGGCTATCCAGCGGCGCGCAGCCGCGTGCTGGCCGCTGCCCAACGTCAGGACCTGAACCTCGTCGTGGTGTCGGGCGACAGCCATAACAGCTGGGCCTTTGATCTGCCCGAAGGCGGTCGGCCCGCCGGTGTTGAATTTGGCGGGCAAAGCGTCACGTCGCCGGGGATCGAAGCCTCTACCCCGGGTATCGACCCCAACCGCATCGCCGCCGACCTGTTGGCCCGCAACACGGCTGAGCTGCGCTGGGCCGACACGGCCAATCGCGGCTATATGCTGCTGTCGCTGACCCCCAAGGCAGCGACCAACGAATGGGTGATGATGGACACGGTGCGGGATGTGTCGATCAAGACCAAGGCTGGGAAGAAGATGATGGTGCGCCCCGGCCGCAAGATATTGGAACCCGCATGATCCGCGGCGCGCTGGCCGCCTTCGCGCTCTGCGCCGCAGGGGCCGGGCAGGCGCAGACCAGCTATGTCCAAACCAGTCGGCTGATCGATGTGGCGGCCGGGCGGGTTGTGACCAACCAATGCATCACCATTACCGATGGCCGCATCACCGCCCTTGCCCGCTGCGCAACGCCGCCCAACGGTGCGCAGGTGATCGACTGGCGGGGCTTTACCGTTTTGCCCGGGCTCATTGATCTGCACACGCATATCGCCGATGTTGGGCAAAGCGCAGATATTGACGATCCGATCAAGAAAGGACCTGCCGAAACGGCCTTTATCGGTGCCAAGAACGCGCACGACACGCTGATGGCGGGCTTTACCACCGTGCGCGATGTCGGCACCTTTCGTGTCTTTGGTGACGTTAAGCTGCGCGATGCGATTAATGCCGGGTTGATCCCCGGGCCGCGCATGGCAGTCGCCGGCACCTATATCACCATCCCCGGGGGCGGTGGCGAGATTAACGGCTTGCCCGAGGGCCGCGTGCCGCCCGAAATGCGCTTTGGCGTCGTGCGGACGCCCGATGACGCCGCCCAAAAAGCGGAAACCCTGTTTGCAGGCGGTGCCGATTTCCTGAAGCTGATTGCAACAGGCGCCGTGCTGGCCATCGGCACAGAGCCGGGCCAACCGGAACTGACCGAAGACCAGATGCGCGCCACCGTGCAGGTGGCGCAGGCGCATGGCAGCTATGCGACCGCCCATGCCCATGGGGCGGAAGGCATCAAGGCCGCGATCCGCGCCGGCGTGCGCTCTATCGAACATGCAAGCCTAGTAGACGTGGACGGGTTGGCACTGGCCAAGGCCAAGGGCGTCTGGCTGGTTATGGATGTGTATAACGGCGATTATATCGAAGCAGTTGGCACCAAAGAGGGCTGGCCCGCCGAATATCTGCGCAAGAACCGGGAAACCACCGATATTCAGCGCGAGATGTTCAAGAAAGCGGTGGCAATGGGCGTGCCGCTCGCCTTTGGCACCGATAGTGGCGTCTATCCCCATGGCCTTAACGCCCGGCAATTTGCCTATATGGTAAAGCTGGGCATGACGCCGATGCAGGCGATCCAGTCCGCCACCCGCGATGCGGCCATTGTGATGATGCGCGACAAGGATGTCGGGGCAATTGCTGTGGGCCGCTATGGCGACATGATCGCCGTCAAAGGGGACCCGCTGGCTGATATTCGGCTGCTGGAACAGGTCGCGGGTGTCATCAAAGGCGGCACACTCGTCCGCTGATCAGCGGGTCAGGATATACACCGCAACAATGCAGATCAGCCCGGCAAACAAGGCGCGCGCTAGCGGCAACCTGCGGGCCAGCCTGCGCGACAGCGGCGCTGCGATCAACGCACCGGCAACACCTCCTGTCACCAATCCGCCGAACAGCCCCCAATCAACCTGACCATCCAGCGCATAAGAAAAGCTGGTCGCGCCGCCAAATAAGGTCACCGATACCAGCGACGAGGCAGCGGCGTTCGCCAAGGTCATCCCCGTTGCAGCCATCAGGCCGGGCGCGATCAGGAAGCCGCCGCCAATGCCGAAAAAGCCCGCTGCAAATCCCGCGACAAGGCCAACGGGAGCAAGCTTCAGAACCATTGCGGGCTGTAAGTGGACATCCGGCAGACCTTCTGATTTGCGGGGAATGATCATCGACACCGCAATCACAATCATGGCCAATGCAAACCAGTCCAGCAGGCGCGCGCCATCAACGGATTTGGCAAGATGTGCGCCGGTAAGCGACCCGATGAGGCCCGCCAGCGCAAACACAATCGCACAGGGCCATTTAACGCGTCCAGCCCGCGCCTGCACGGCCAGCCCCGTGGCGGCGTTGACAGCAACTGCGGCGGCCGAAGTGCCGATGGCAAGATGAACATCCCCAACGCCAATCACGTACATCAGCCACGGCGTTGCAAGGACCGAGCCGCCGCCGCCAAAGAGCGTCAGCAACACGCCAATCAGGACCCCACCCGAAGCCGCGAGCAACAGCGCCTGTGCCATTGTCAGGCGGACCGCAAGGCGCGGTTCCACGGCGCCAATGCAAGAAAGCGGGCCATACCACAAAAGCCCGTCAGCCCAGCAACGCTAAGCCCCAGACCCACAAAGGCAGGAACCGCAAAGTAAACGGGGCTTAGGAAAAGGCCCAGCAAGGTGCCCAAAAATACCAGACTGCCTGCCACGATCTGCACCTGTCGCATGATATCAATCGGCACGCGTCGGTCTGTGATCACAGGCAAGCCTGCCTTGACCCATGCATCCAGCCCGCCATCCAGCACATAAGCCCGGCCGGATACGCGTGCGGCAAGCCGATCACAGGCCCCGGCTGTCCGCATGCCTGACCGGCAGGTGAAGATCACATCAGCATCGGGACGGATCGACAGATGCGCCGCTTCCCAAGAGGAAAGCGGTTGCGACACCGCGCCTGCAATATGGCTGCGGGCGAATTCGTCGGCCTCGCGAATATCCACCAAAACAGCCGCGCCATTGGCAAGGCGTTGCTGTGCGTCTGATGCGCTGAGGCGATCCAAAAAGGTCTTCATTTTAGGGGGTCCTCATTCCAGGGGGGCAGAAAAGATCGGCCAGCGTTTCCAGAAGGCGCAAGGCCGCCGGGTCCACAATGCGGTAATAGATCACCTGACTTTCCCGGCGCGTGGCGACAATGCCTTCGGCGCGCAGCCGCGCCAGATGTTGCGACAAAGCCGATTGGGAAAGGCCGATTTGCGCCTGCAGCGCCCCCACAGACATTTCGCCGGCCACAAGCTGACACAGGATCATCAGCCGATGCTCATTGGCCAGCTGACGCAACAGTCCAGCGGCGCGACTGGCGCTGGATTGAAACAGAGCGAGATCGAAATGGGTTAGATCAACCATGACGCCAATATATTCCTTGATTCTAATTTAGCAAGTCCTAATATATTGATCATGTCGCTTATCGGAGTCGTCTCATGACCTTGCCCGTTCAGTCCTTTTATGATCCTGCAACCCACACGGTCAGCTTTCTGGTCCATGACCCGGTATCGCGGGCGGCGGCGATCATCGATCCTGTGCTGGACTTTTCGCCGCGCAACGCCCGCATCTCGACAGCCTCTGCGGATGCCCTGCTCAAGGCTGTGGGCGATCAACAGCTTGATCTGCGCTACATTCTGGAAACCCATGCCCATGCCGACCATTTGTCGGCGGCGCATTATCTGCGTGAAAAAACGGGCGCGCCCGTCGTCATCGGGTCCCACATCAAGCAGGTCCAATCCGCCTTTGCGCCGATGTTCGATGCCGATGATGTGCAACCAGACGGGTCTGCGTTTGATATCCTATTGGCCGATGGCGACACGCTTCCGCTGGGGACGCTCTCGATCCGTGCGCTCCACACGCCCGGCCATACCCCAGCCTGCCTGACTTATCTGATCGCAGATGCGGCCTTTGTCGGCGACACCTTGTTCATGCCAGACTATGGCACGGCCCGCGCGGATTTTCCCGGCGGTGACGCCCGGACGCTCTACCGGTCTATTCAGCGTATCCTTGCCCTGCCCGGCGACACGCGAATCTTTGTGGGGCACGACTATCTGCCTGAGGGACGGACCCTACCGGCATGGGAAACCACCGTCGCTGCACAGCGGCGCGACAACATCCATATCCATGACGGCATTAGCGAAGAGGCCTTTGTGACGATGCGCGAGGCGCGCGACAAAACGCTGGAAGCCCCTCTTCTGATCCTCCCATCGCTGCAGGTGAACATTCGGGCTGGACAATTGCCGCCCGCGCTTCCCGGACATGCCATCCACTTGAGATTGCCAATCAATACGATCTGATCTTGCATTCCGGCATTGGCGCGGCAAATTGCGAAGATGACTTTACCATCTGTCTGCATCATCGGCGCTGGCTGTTCCGGCTTTACCACTGCAAAGCGCCTCAAGGACTATGGCATCCCGTTCGAAATATTTGAGGCGTCCGACAATATTGGCGGGAATTGGTATTACAACAATCCCAATGGTATGTCGGCCTGCTATCAAAGCCTGCACATCGACACGTCGAAATGGCGGCTGGCTTTCGAAGATTATCCGGCACCCTCCGACTGGCCGGATTATCCGCACCACGCCCAGTTGCTTCAATATTTCCATAATTATGTCGATCATTTTGGGCTGAGACCCCGGATCCGCTTCAACACCCGGGTTGAGCGGGCAGAGCGGCTGCCCGCTGGCGGATGGTCGATCACCCTGTCTTCTGGGGAAACCAAGCGTTTTGATGCGTTGGCGGTGTGCAATGGCCATCACTGGGCGGCGCGTATTCCCGATTATCCGGGCACGTTTGACGGCCCGCAAATCCATTCGCACGCCTATCGCAGCCCGTTTGAGCCGATCGAGTGCGTCGGAAAGCGCGTTCTTGTCGTCGGGATGGGCAATAGCGCAATGGATATCGCGTCCGAACTATCCCAGCGCCCGATGGCAGAGCGGCTTTTCGTTTCGACCCGGCGCGGCGTTTGGGTGTTTCCCAAATATTATAAGGGCCAGCCGCTGGACAAAAACCCAGCGCCCGCCTGGATGCCCAAATGGCTGCGGCAAAAATTGGGTGCGCATTTGATCAAGGGCTTGGTCGGCCGGATGAGCGACTATGGCTTGCCCGAACCCGACATCGGTCCGTTTGAAAGCCACGGCACGGTATCCGGCGAATTCTTGCTGCGTGCCGGATCGGGCGACATCGTCATGAAGTCCGGCATAGACCGGCTAGAGGCTGATGGTGTGCGCTTCACCGATGGCAGTCGGGAAAAGATTGACGCGATCATCTGGGCGACGGGTTATGACATTAAATTCCCGTTCTTTACCGATCCCGGCTTGCAGGCAGATGCGGATAATCGTCCACCGCCGCTCTATAAGCGGATCATGAAACCGGGCGTCCCCGACCTCTTCTATCTGGGCCTTGCCCAACCCTTGCCGACTTTGGTCAATTTTGCCGAGCAACAATCCAAGCTGGTCGCCGCCTATCTGGCAGGCGATTATGCCCTGCCGCCCGAAGACGAAATGCTGCAAACCATCGCTGCGGACGAAGATTATTATACGGGCCAATATTATGCAGCGCGTCGCCACACGATCCAGCTCGACTTTGATCATTATGCCCGGGCGCTTAAGAAGGAACTGGCCCGCGGCGCGAAACGGGCCAAGGCCCATCGCCACAGCTTGCCCGTCCCTGCCGCTGCCGCAGCCCTGTGATGCGAGGCGTCAGCGCCGCGCTTGTCGCGCTATCCAGCGCCGCCCTTTCGGCACCCCCCACAGCTGAGGCCAATCTTAGACTGGGCGAAAACGCCAATGGCCGCGAAATTCTGGTGGACCCAACGACAATGAAGAACCTGCCGCCGGTCCGCGGCGCCCGCACGTTTGCGGTCACGCAGATTTATGTCGTCATGCAGGGTCCCTCGGCCAAAGACTCGACAGAGCGGGTGCGGTATAACTTCAACTGCGCCGCGCGCACGGCGGCCACGATCACCTATTACCGGACGCTCAAAGGCCAACGCACGCACGATTGGCGTGGGGCCGACATTAAGATGAAATACTACCCCGTCGAGCGAGGCGGGCTGGTAGAACTGGCGCTGGGCTATGCGTGCAGCGGCGGCAAGATGCCTTTGCCGGACAAGCGCACTGCCCCCTCGCGCAGCGAAGAAGGCAGTCGGGATGCGGATGGCGGCTGACCCGTCCCGGTTAATTCGACGTCTTCGGCTTGGCATCCAAGCGCGCAACCTGCTAGCGATCATCCATGCCGTCGACCGCCGCCTCTGCCTCTCGGGAGATTCTGACCCGCCTTCATGACGTGATGGCGTCGCGCACCAGTGCGCAGGCCAAATTGAACCAGGTCGTGGCCGTTATCGCCGATGTGCTGCAAAGCGAGGTCTGCTCTATTTATCTGCGCCGCGAGGGCTTGCTGGAACTTTTCGCGACCAAGGGGCTGAAGCAGGAAGCCGTCCATGTCACCAAGCTGGCGATGGGCGAGGGCCTTGTCGGGACAATTGCCGAGCAGGTCGCCACGCTCAATCTGGATGAAGCGACAAGCCATCCAGATTTTGCCTATAAGCCGGAAACCGGCGAAGACCTGTTCCACAGCTTTGCGGGCGTGCCCATTATCCGCAAGGAAGACGCCGTGGGCGTCTTATGCGTCCAGCACGTTGAATCGCGCCGTTATGAAGAGTTGGAGATTGAGGCGCTTCAGACTGTGGCCATGGTGCTGTCTGAACTGATCGCCAATGCCGGGTTGATCGACAATGCCCAGCGTCGCGGCAGCAAGGTGCAGGACACCTCTGCCCAACGCATGGCGGGCCTGAAGCTCGTCGATGGCATGGCGTCGGGCTATGCCGTATTCCACCAGCCCCGCGTCACGATTGAACATACCGTGGCAGAGGACATCGAGGCCGAACGGCACCGCGTTTATGCTGCCTTTGACAAGATGCGCGAACAGATTGAGCGCATGGCAAGCGAAGCCGAATTTGGCGTGGAAGGCGAACATCGCGAAGTACTCGAGATGTATAAGATGTTCGCCTATGACGAAGGCTGGCGTCGGCGCATCAACGAAGCGATTGACAGCGGCCTGACCGCAGAGGCCGCAATTGAACGCGTGCAGCAGCGCACCCGGATGCGGATGCGCCAGATTGACGACCCGCTGCTGGCAGATCGGATGCACGATCTGGAGGATATGTCGAACCGCCTGTTGCGGATCGTCTCGGGCCAATTGGGCTCGGCGGCGCAGGCAGGGCTGCGTCAGGACACCATCCTGATCGCTCGCAATCTTGGCCCGGCAGAGTTGCTGGAATATGATCGGCGGCGGCTGAAAGGCGTGGTGCTGGAAGAAGGATCGCTGACCGCGCACGTCACCATTGTGGCGCGCGCCATGGGCGTGCCGGTCTTAGGCCGGGTCAAAGGCGTGCGCCGGCTGATCAGCGAAGGCGATCTGATCTTGCTGGACGTCAATCAGTCAGCGGCATTTGTGCGCCCCAGCCCCGCCATGGAAGAGGCGTTTGGCAGCCGACTGGAGGCCTCGCAAAAGCGCCGGGCGGCCCATGCCGCCCTCAAGTCCCGTGCGCCCGTCACCAAGGATGATGTGCGCATCACCCTGATGGTCAATGCCGGGCTGCGCGACGATGTCGCCCAGTTGGACATTACAGGGGCCGATGGCATTGGTCTGTTCCGCACCGAATTCCAGTTTCTGGTGTCGGCCACCATGCCGCAGCGGGAACGGCAGCAACGCCTATATCGCGACGTGATGGATGCCGCAGGCGACCGGCCCGTGGTCTTTCGCACAGTCGATATTGGGGGCGATAAGGCCCTGCCTTATCTGCGCTTTGACGGACATACAGAAGAAAATCCCGCAATGGGCTGGCGCGCACTGCGCCTTGCGCTGGAACGCGACGGCCTGATGAAGGCGCAGGCCCGCGCCTTGCTGGAAGCAGCGGCCGGACGAACCCTGCGCGTCATGTTCCCGATGGTCTCTGAACCTTGGGAGTTTGATGAGGCCAAGGCGATTTTTGAACGCCAGCGCAGTTGGATGGCCAAGCAGGGTCGGCAATTGCCGCTTCGCATCCTTTATGGAACGATGCTGGAAGTGCCCGCGCTTGCAGAAACGTTGGACATGATCTTGCCGCGCATCGACTTTATGTCGATTGGCACCAACGATCTGACGCAGTTTTTGTTTGCCGCAGACCGGGCAAACCCCAAGCTGGCCGAACGCTATGACTGGCTATCGCCAGCGATTCTAAGGTTCCTGCGCCGAATCGTTCTGGCCTGTCGCGAGGCGAATGTGCCGGTGACGATCTGCGGTGAAATGGGCGGACGCCCGCTGGAAGCGATGGCGCTGCTGGCAATCGGCATTGAGCGCCTGTCGATCACGCCCGCTGCCGTCGCGCCGGTTAAAGCCATGGTCCGATCTCTTGACCTTTCAAAAGCGCAAGACATGATGGGCGTCCTGCTGTCTCACCCGCCAAAAAATATGCGCGAGCATTTGGCGCAATGGGCGCGCGACCATGAGGTGGATGTCGTCTAAGTAGCTGAAAAGTGTTATACTCGCCTGCTGGATTTTTTTGTGCTAGGCTCGTCCGATTTTAACGCAGTCTGGACCGCGTAATGGTTACGGAGTGGATAATGGAAGAGACAATGGGCGACACGATAGCGCCTTTTCCGGACCGAGTAGGGGACCGTCTGCGGACCGCGCGTATGTCTGCGGGCATGGAATTGTCGGACATCGCGCAGCACACGCGCGTCCCCCTGCGCCATCTGGAAGCGATCGAGAGAAGCGATTTTTCGACCTTTCCATCCGACACTTATGTGATGGGATTCGTCCGCGCTTATGTGCGTGCGGTGGGCGAGGATGAAGCCGGGCTGATGCATGATTTGCGGATGGAGCTGGGCCGTGACCCGGCAGCATCCAAAATGTCTCACCATGAAGACTTGGCCGACCCGGCGCGTATTCCGCCGCGCAGTCTTGCGGCGATTGCCGCGCTGATCATCGCCATTTTGGCGCTGGGCTATACCCTGTGGCAATCCGCCCAGCCCAGTGACGGCGCACCGGCCGCCGCCGCCAACACCGCCTCGGAAACGCCAACAGCTGTTGCCCAAGCCCCATCCGCCAACCCTGCGCCGTCAAGCGGGACAGTGACGCTGATTGCGCGCGGCGAGGTGTGGTTGCGCATCACCGATGCGGACGACAAGGTTCTATTCGAGGGCACGTTGCAAAAGGGCGACAGTTATGCGGTCCCCGCCAATGCCAAGCAACCGGTTGTTCAGTCGGCCATGGCCCGCATGCTTGACGTGTCCATCGGCACCGCGCCTGCCCGATCGCTGACCAATGGCAAGCAAGTGGTCAAGAGCTGGCCGATCAACCCGGCCGCCCTGCGCGAACAGGCGCGTCAATCCGACGCGCCGCCGCCTGCGCGGGATGAATCGCCCGCAAAGCCCGAAGAGCGGCCTTGATCCGCCCCTTACCCTGTTTCACATTCTGACGTCTGATTTGGTCAAAGGTTCATATTCGATGCGTAAAGCCCTGATGTCCCTCGTCCTGCTTTCTGCGGTTGCGGCGGCGCCCTTGGCCGCCCAATCCACCCAGCCCGCGCCATCCATCGACAGCCGGGTCAATAAGCTGGAAAAGGAAATGAAGGCCGTCCAGCGCAAAGTCTTTCCAGCGGGCGCCCCGCTCCAGCCCGATATTACCCCGCAGGCCGCGCCCGCGACCGCTGCACCGGCCACGCTTCCGCTCGCAGACCTGACGGCGCGGGTTGATGCATTAGAGGCCCAATTGCAGAATTTGACGGGCCAGGTTGAAACCAACAGCAACCGTATTCGCCGTCTGGAAGATGGCTATCAGGCTTTGGCGAGCGCGATTGAAGCCCGGTTGAGGGCGCTGGAACCTTCGGCGCCGCAATCAGCATCAGCAGCGCTGGTCGAAACCCCTGCCCCGAGCCCGGTCGATGCCATCCCTGCAAATCCGGTTGCCACCCGCCCCACCGTTCCGCCGCCCGCGCCGCAGAGCACCCCGGCACAGCAGACAGCAGCGCCGCAGGCCGCTGCCGCACAGGCCGCAGCGCCCAAACCCGCGCCGGCAATGCCCACGCCCAACACCAGCGGCTTATCGCCCGACCGCCGCAAGGCACTGATCAACGCCATTGAAATCCCGGCTTCCGGCGATGCCGGCGAAGATATGTACAGCTATGCCTTCCGGCTTTGGCAGGCGGGTCTTTACCCCGAGGCGCAGGCCAAGCTGAAAGAGTTTGCGAGCAAATATCCGCGCCACAAGCGGGGTAGCTTTGCCCAGAACCTGTTGGGCCGCGCTTATTTGGATGAAGGCAAGCCGGCGCTCGCCTCGGTTGCTTTTTATGACAATTACACAAAAAACCCCAAGGGAGAGCGGGCGGCAGACAGCCTTTATTTTTTGGGCGTAGCCCTGACCAAGCTGAAAAAACTGCCCGATGCGTGCAAGGTCTATGACGAGTTTCGGGATGTCTATGGCGCGACCGCCTCGGCAGACTTGCAGACCAAGGTTGCCAAGGGCCGTGCCGACGCCAAGTGCAACTAAGCTGCTCAGCGGTGGATGACGGCCCTGTCGCCTGATCCGGCGCTATGCGCCCGTTTTCAGGATGACCTGACGGCCCTTGTTCCAGATGGTCCCGGGCGCTTGGGACTTGCCATTTCCGGTGGGCCCGACAGCCTAGCCCTTTTGGTTCTGGCGCATAGCACCTGTCCGGGTGTTGAAGCGGCAACCGTTGATCATGGCTTGCGCCCCGAAGCGGCAACCGAGGCGCAAAGGGTTGCCGAAATCTGCGCCCAAATCGGCATTCCACATGCCACTCTGCACCCTGCAGCCCCCCCTAAAGGCAATGTGTCCGCTTGGGCACGCCAGGCCCGCTACGCCGCGCTGGAAACATGGCGCAAGGCGCGTCAGCTGGATCATCTGGCAACCGCCCATCATGCCGACGACCAGCTGGAAACGCTGCTGATGCGGCTCAACCGGGGGGCCGGTGTTGCGGGCCTTGCGGGTATTCGCGCCCGCCAAGGCCGGGTGCTGCGTCCCCTTTTGGGGTGGACCAAGGCCGACTTACAGGCACTGGTCCACGACATGGGCCTGCCCGCGGTGGATGACCCGTCCAACCGCGATGACCGTTTTGACCGCGCCCGCCTGCGCAAAGCCTTGGCTGGGGTTGATTGGCTCGACCCACGCGCGGCCGTTCGATCGGCCGATGCCTTGGCGCAAGCCGATGCCGCGCTGGACTGGGCCGTTGCCTCGGAACTGGGCCGTCGCCAGCGCACCGACGTCAAGGGACGGTTACAGGTTGATGTATCTGACCTGCCCCAAGCCATCCAATTGCGTCTGCTTCTGGCCTGTCTGCGCCTGGTGGCCCCGAAAGCAGCCCCGCGGGACGATGAGGTGCGACGCTTAAGTGCCGCCTTGATGCGGGGCGGCACGCACACATTGGCTGGCGTTAAATGCGGGGGCGGACGGGTCTGGACCTTCGAAACCGCGCCGCCGCCGCGACCAACAGGAAGAAATTCCTGATACGTTGCATTGTCATTGCGCGGCGGACGCCTATCTTGAGGGACGAAAGGCAGATTGAACTATGGACGAAGACAAGGGCCCTCAAATGTCACCTTGGATGCGCAGCCTCGCCATCTGGGTCGCTATATTGGCGGCACTCGCGCTGTTTGTATCAATTTTCGAGGGGCGTAGTTCGTCCAATGCGGGGCAGGCGATCGCCTATTCGGACTTCGTGTCCCGGGTGGAGCAAGGCACTGTCAAATCCGTTGTTCAATCAGGCGACGTCATTTCGGGGACCCTGAAAAATGGCGAGGACTTCAAAACCTATGCCGTGCCCGATCCGCAATTCGCCCAGCGGATGATTGCCGCGGGTGTCGAATTCACCGGCAAGCCGGAAGAAAGCCCCTCTTTCCTGCAGTTCCTGCTGTATCAATCGCTGCCGATCCTTCTTTTCATCGGCTTGGGCTTTCTGGTCATGCGCCAGATGCAAAAGGGCGCGGGATCTGGCGCAATGGGCTTTGGCAAGAGCCGGGCCAAAATGCTGACCGAAAAGCAGGGACGCGTCACCTTCGACGATGTCGCAGGCATCGACGAAGCGCGCGAAGAGCTTCAGGAAATCGTCGACTTTCTGAAGGACCCCAGCAAATTTTCCCGCCTTGGCGGCAAAATCCCCAAGGGCGCGCTGCTCGTCGGTTCGCCAGGCACGGGCAAGACGCTGCTCGCCCGTGCGATTGCGGGGGAGGCCAATGTCCCCTTCTTCACGATTTCGGGGTCGGACTTTGTTGAAATGTTTGTGGGCGTCGGCGCCAGCCGCGTGCGCGATATGTTTGAACAAGCCAAGAAATCTGCGCCCTGCATCGTCTTTATCGACGAAATTGACGCCGTTGGCCGTCATCGTGGCGCGGGCCTTGGCAATGGCAATGATGAACGCGAACAGACGCTGAACCAGCTTTTGGTGGAAATGGACGGCTTTGAAGCCAATGAAGGCATCATCATCATCGCCGCGACCAACCGGCCCGATGTGCTGGACCCCGCCCTGCTGCGGCCGGGCCGCTTTGACCGTCAGGTCGTGGTGCCCCGTCCCGACATTGAGGGCCGCGAAAAGATTTTGAGCGTCCATATGAAGAAGGTGCCGCTCGCCCCCGATGTCGATGCCCGTGTTATTGCGCGCGGTACGCCCGGCTTTTCGGGTGCGGACCTTGCCAACCTTGTCAACGAAGCTGCTTTGACAGCCGCCCGCAAGGGCAAGCGCCTTGTCGCGATGGCCGAATTCGAAGAGGCCAAAGACAAGGTCATGATGGGTGCGGAACGCAAGTCCATGGTCATGACCGAGGACGAAAAGCGCATGACCGCCTATCACGAAGCGGGCCATGCGATTGTGTCGATCCATGAAGCGGCCTCTGATCCCATCCACAAAGCCACGATCATCCCGCGCGGCCGGGCGCTTGGCATGGTGATGCGCCTGCCGGAACGCGATAATTACAGCTATCACCGCGACAAGATGTACGCGAACCTGTCTGTCGCGATGGGTGGGCGCGTGGCCGAAGAACTGATCTTTGGCTATGACAAGGTGTCATCCGGCGCGTCGTCAGACATTCAATATGCCACCAACCTTGCCCGCGACATGGTCACGCGCTGGGGGATGTCAGACCTGCTGGGGCCACTGCAATATGCCGAAGCAGACGAAGAAGTTTTTCTGGGATATTCAATGAACCGCGGCCGCCAAATGTCGAACGAGACGGCGGTGATGATCGATCAAGAGATCAAGCGTATCGTCGAGGGCGGCTATAATCAGGCTAAAAAGCTGCTCAAAAAACATTTGCAGCAACTGCACATGTTGGCCGAAGCGCTGCTGGAATACGAAACATTGTCTGGCGACGAAATCAAGGCGCTGTTGGAAAACGGCACCCGTCCTGACCGGTCGGGCGCCGGCAAGCCGCCAGCACCCACGCTGCGTCCCGGCGGCACATCCATTCCCAAAACCCGCCGCAACGCGGGCAATGTTGGTGGCCCAGCAACCGAAGGCGCCTAAGGCTGAGCCGCGGTGCGGGGCCTAAGCCCCGCCCGCGATCAGCGCGCACTAATGGGTCAATCCCAGCGCCAGAACCAGCGTCCCAAAAAGCAGCAAAGCCGCGGCGGAAAATCCAGCCAGCAAGGCAGTGCGCAGGGCCGCCCCGCCCCGCCCGATGTGATAGGCGCCGCGCAACTGCCGATACATATGGAAAACCGGGTAAAGGATCAGCAGCACGCCACCGGCAAAGGCGGTCGTTGGAAACTGGATAGCCAGGACGCACGCGCTGGCGAGCAACGACATAAAGGCGATGGAATAGGTGACAAACACCGCGTGGTCGAACAGGTGTAGATCGCGCCGCCAGAAGAACAACAGCCACACAAAAGGCACCGAAATCGGGATCAGCGCCCATGAAAACTTATAGGCGTTGGACTGAATTTTATATAGCGTCAGTTGCGGGTTCTGAAGGCCATGCCGGATCAGCGCATTCAAAGCCGGAATACCCAGATCGATCTTCAGGCGATCGACTTGGAAGCCCTCTGGTCCCAACGTGCCCGCCGCGCCCATCATGAATTTTTGGCCGGTTTCCAGCGCGGCAATATCCTGATCCAGTTCTGCCACAGACCGGCCCGCCTTCAGCGCTTCTGCCCGGCGGGCCTTGAGGCCAGCCAGTTCTGCCTGCGCCTTTAGCCGAACAACCGCCAGCCCCGATTCGGCCGCTTCGCGGCCTGTGCGGGCCAAGGGGGCGTTTTGAACCGCTACCCGATGGGCCCTGATCCGGTTCAGTTCGCCATCGATCCAAACCGAAGACGCGCTTGTCGACGCTTTCTTAAGCGCCTCCAGCCGGGCAATCTCTGTTGCCAGATCAGCAAGTTCCTGCGTCCGCGCGCTGGCCGCCTGCTGCGCCGACAATGGCGCCCCCAATGTCGGCCCCGCAGGCCCTGCCCACCCAAAGACTGCGACCATCAAAAAGACGCTGAACAGAAATAGTGCAAAGGGCGACACAAATTTTGCCCGCTCGCCATGAACATAGCGGCGGGTCAAATCACCGGGCCGCCATGCCAGCAGCGGCAGCGTCCGCCAGATCTTGCCATCGAAATGGAACACCCCATGCGCAATGTCATGGGCGAATTCGCCCAGCGTGCGATGCACCTGCGCCTTTTGGCCGCAGGCGCTGCAATAGGGCCCTGACAGGGCCACCCCGCAATTGCGGCACGCCCCGCTGACAATCCCTTGCCCTTCGCCCGCACCCGGCTCTACCGCGCGGGCCAAGAGCGCGCCTGTCGCCAAATCCCCCAATGCGTCGATATTTTCTGTCATGCAGGCAATATTGCAGGCCGAAAACGCCTTGTCAGCCGCTTTTGCGTTTTGGCGGGCGCTTTGCTACCCGACGGGCATGGAAACCCAGAACGATCCAACCCAGTTGATTGGCGATATGGCCCGCCGCGCGCGCAGCGCAGCGGCCGTGCTGGCCCAAACGCCCACTGCCCGCAAGGCGGAGGCGCTGCATAAGGCGGCGCAGCATCTGCGCGCTGACGCCCCGTCAATTCTTGCCGCCAACGCCAAGGATTTGGAAGCCGGCGCTGCCAATGGCCTATCGTCCGCCATGCTGGACCGGTTGAAGCTGGACACTGGTCGACTGGAAGCCATTGCAGCGGGGGTAGAGGCCGTTGCTCAATTGCCCGACCCAGTGGGCGATGTGATGGATTGCAGCACGCGGCCCAATGGCCTGCATATGTCACGCGTGCGCGTGCCCTTGGGCGTCATCGGCATTATTTATGAGAGCCGCCCCAATGTCACCGCAGATGCCGCGGCACTGTGCCTAGCTTCTGGCAATGCGGCCCTGTTGCGCGGTGGCAGCGAAGCCGTCCACAGCAACCGCGCCATTTTTGACGCGTTGCAGGCGGGCATTGCAGCGGCTGGCCTTCCCGCAGATGCGGTGCAACTGGTCCCGACGCAAGACCGGGCCGCGGTTGGCGCCATGCTGGCCGCCCATGGCCTAATCGACATCATCATCCCGCGCGGCGGCAAGACCCTTGTCGCCCGCGTGCAGGAAGAAGCGCGCGTCCCGGTGCTGGCGCATCTGGATGGCATTAATCACAGCTATGTCGACAAGGCGGCGGACGCCGACAAGGCCGCAGCAATTGTCGTCAATGCAAAGCTGCGCCGCACCGGCATTTGCGGGGCTATGGAAACGCTGCTGATCGACCGCGCCTTCCCAGAGGCCCAAAAGGTGATCAAGGCGCTGGCAGATGCAGGCTGCGAACTGCGCGGCACGCCAGAAGCCATGGCGCTGGACCCGCGCGTCGTGCCGGCAAGCGACGACGATTGGGGCACCGAATATCTGGACGCGATTTGCGCCATCAATTTTGTCGATGGCGTCGCGGGCGCCATGGCGCATATCGCCACCCATGGCTCGCACCATACGGACGCGATCATCACCGAAGATGCGGCCACGGCAGAATCCTTTCTGGCCGGAGTCGATTCGGCCATCGTCATGTGGAACGCCTCCACCCAATTTGCCGATGGCGGCGAATTTGGGCTGGGTGCCGAAATCGGCATTGCGACAGGCCGGCTCCACGCCCGTGGCCCTGTCGCGCTGGAAGGGCTGACGACCTATAAGTGGGTCGTCCGTGGCACCGGGCAGGTGCGCCCCTGATCAAGACCGGGCTTCTTGGCGGGTCGTTCAACCCTGCCCATGCGGCACATCGCCAGATTAGCCTGATGACGGCCAAGGCGCTGGGTCTGGACGAGGTGTGGTGGCTGGTTTCCCCCGGAAATCCGTTGAAACCCAAAGCTGGCATGGCCCCCTTGGCGGCCCGGCTGCGCTCTGCCCGCCGCATGGCGCGCCGCAGCCCGATCCGCCCCACCGCAATCGAACAGCAATTGGGCACCCGCTTTACCATCGATACGCTTAGGGCGCTTGCGAAACGCCACCCGGAACGCCGCTTCATCTGGCTGATGGGGGCCGATAATCTGGCCCAGTTTGAGGCTTGGAAAGACTGGCGGGGCATTGCCCGGACGATGCCGATTGCAGTCATCGCCCGACCGGGATATGATGGTCCTGCCCGGGCGAGCCGCGCCATGGGCTGGCTTCGGGGTTTCGTCCATCCCCGGTCAGCCGCTAGTCAGTGGACGATGTGGAGACCGCCGGCGCTCGTGCTGCTGCGCTTTCGCCCCGATAAGACCTCCGCCACTGCGCTTCGCCGGGATGACCCCGATTGGTCGAGCGCCATTTCCCAAACCCCTGTGCGCGATGCCGTCACGCATCGCCTTGTTGATTGAGGATCGATTTTGCCCGCTGCCCCAAAACGCAAGACTGACGCTGGTGCCGACTCTGTGGAGACGCTGCACAAGCTCATTCTGGAATCGCTGGAAGATGATCAGGCTGTTGAAACGGTCTCCATCCCGCTTGCCGGCAAGTCCGCCATTGCCGACCATATGGTGATCGCCAGTGGCCGGTCGACCCGTCAGGTCGCCTCCATGGCGCAAAAACTTCAGGAAAAGATAAAGAAGCAATGCGGCCGTGTCGCCCGTGTCGAAGGCCTGCCCAATGCGGATTGGGTGCTGATTGATGCTGGCGACGTTGTTGTCCACCTCTTCCGCCCGGAAGTGCGCAGCTTCTACAATCTTGAACGTATGTGGGCGTTCGGCGACGCACCGGCCGCTTGAAGCTTCATATCGTCGCCCGCGGCAAGATCGGCCGATCCCCTGAGGCCGATCTGATTGCCCGATATGCCAAGCGGTTAACCTGGCCGTTTCAGATTACCGAATTGCCCGACATTGGTGGCAAGCACCCGCCGCTTGCGCCCGGCACGCGCATCGTCGCGATGGATGAAACCGGCGCGCACCTCAGTTCGCTGGAACTGGCGCAGCGGCTGGAAAAATGGCGCGACACTGGCACGCGCGAAGTGCGCTTTCTCATTGGTGCCGCGGACGGCCTGACAGACGAGGAACGCGCCGCTGCGGATGATTTCATCGCTTTTGGCAAAGCCACTTGGCCCCATATGCTGGCCCGCGCCATGCTGGTGGAACAGCTCTACCGCGCAACCAGCATTATCGCTGGCCACCCCTATCACCGGGAAGGCTAAGGCGACTTAGGCGCCTTTTTCGCGGGCGACTTCGCGCCAGCCAATATCGCGACGGCAAAAGCCGGATGGAAAATCAACCGCGTCGACCGCAGCATAGGCCCGTGCCTGCGCTTGTGTCACCGTTTCACCCCGCGCCGTCACGTTGAGCACGCGGCCGCCATTGGCAACAAGCACCCCATCCTTCATCGCGGTTCCGGCATGGAAGATCATCGCTTCGGGCGTTTCGGGCAGATGGATCGCCCCGCCCTTTTCAGGCGTGCCGGGATACCCCTTGGCGGCCATAACGATGGTCAGGGCGCTGTCGTCTGAAAATTCGGGCGCTTCGGCCTCGGCCAATTGGCCATCGGCAATCGCCAGCAACAAGGCGGCCAGATCGCCTTCAAAGCGGGTCATCAACACCTGACATTCCGGATCACCAAAACGGCAATTATATTCGATCAGCTTGGGCCCGGCTTCCGTCAGCATCAGGCCGGCATAAAGGACGCCAGAATAGGGGTTGCCCTCTGCCGCCATGGTTTCCACCGTCGGCACGATAATCTCTGCCATCACGCGGGCTTCCAGCGCCGGGGTCAGCACCGGGGCGGGTGAATAGGCGCCCATGCCGCCCGTGTTTGGACCCGTATCGCCATCGCCGACGCGCTTATGGTCCTGTGCCGAGCCAAAGGGGACAACGCTGCGGCCATCGGTCAGTGCAAAGAAGCTGGCTTCTTCCCCAACCATGAATTCTTCCAGCACAACTTCGGCCCCGGCATCGCCAAAGCCACCACCGAACATATCCTCAATCGCCGCTTCGGCCTCGGCTGCGGTTTCCGCGATGATGACCCCTTTGCCCGCGGCAAGCCCATCCGCCTTGATGACAACCGGCAACCCGAACCGCGCCAAATCTGCCAGCGCAGCGGCCTTATCGGCATGGCGGGCATAGGCGGCTGTCGGGATATGGGCGCGGGTGCACAAATCCTTGGTAAAGCCCTTAGAGCCTTCCAGCCGCGCGGCGCTGGCGCTGGGCCCAAAGACCGGCACGCCAAAGGCCCTTAGGCTATCGCCCAAACCGTCAACCAATGGCGCTTCGGGGCCGATGACGACAAGGCCGATGCCCTTTTCCCGCGCAAAGGCGATCACGGCCTCATGGTCGGTCACATCAAGCGTGATGCACCGGGCGCTCTGCGCGATGCCGGGGTTGCCGGGGGCGGCGTAAAGTGTATCGCAAAGAGGCGATTGCGCGAGTTTCCAAGCAAGCGCATGTTCGCGTCCGCCGCTACCGATCAGAAGGATGTTCATGCCCGACCAAATGCCCCTTGATGACGCGCCCGAAGGCAAGATGGGCCTGTTAGCGGGCGAACGCGCAGGGGACAATGCAGGCGCGTTGTCTGTCAGTGAAATTTCGGCCGCTCTGAAGCGCCATGTGGAGCAAGGCTTTGCCCATGTCCGCATTCGGGGGGAGATTTCGGGCTATAAGCGCGCCGCATCGGGGCATCTTTATTTCGCGCTTAAGGATGAAGCGGCGGCGATGGATGCAATCATGTGGAAGGGCAGCACCGCGCGCCTGGCCTTTGCCCCGCAAGACGGGATTGAGGTGATCGCAACCGGCAAGCTGACAACTTTTCCCAGCCGGTCCAAATATCAAATTGTCGTCGATACGATGGAAATTGCGGGCGAAGGCGCGCTGTTGGCGCTGCTGGAAAAGCTGAAGGCGCGACTTGCCGCCGAAGGGCTTTTCGCGCCGGAACGAAAGCGCCCCTTACCCTTTCTGCCGCGCACCATTGGGGTTGTGACATCCCCCACCGGGGCGGTGATCCGCGACATCCTGCATCGGCTGGCCGATCGTTGCCCGACGCGCGTCCTTGTCTGGCCGGTGCTGGTGCAGGGCCAAGGCTCTGCCCAGCAGGTTGCCGCCGCCGTCAATGGATTTTCAGAAATGCAAGGGCCAGACCGGCCCGATCTGGTGATCGTCGCGCGCGGTGGCGGGTCCATCGAGGACCTTTGGGGCTTTAACGAAGAAGTCGTTGTGCGCGCAGTGGCGGGATCCACCATCCCGATCATTTCCGCCGTCGGGCATGAAACGGATACAACGCTGTGCGATTTTGCCGCTGATGTGCGCGCACCGACGCCAACGGCTGCGGCAGAGCTTGCCGTGCCTGTCAGGGCCGACTTGCTGGCGGGTCTCCAGACCTTGGGCGCACGCGGCCTGCGCTGTGTCCAACGCTATCGGGAACGCGCGGGCGAGCGGCTGGAGGCCATGGCACGGCGGCTGCCAACGGCAGACACGCTGCTGGGGCCCCATCGTCAGCGCACGGATGATCTGGGCGATCGGCTGCGGCGGGGCCTATCCCATGTGACGTCGGATGCCCGTGGCGACCTTGCCCGGGTGGCGGGTGCGTTGCGCCCCGCTATGCTGACACAGCGGCTAGAGGCGGACCGTGCCCGGTTGGACCAATTGTGGCGCGTCGCAACCTCGCTCAACCCTGATAGGGTGCTGGAACGGGGCTATGCGCGGGTCGAAGCGCAAGACGGCGGCACAGTAACCAGTGCGACCGCTGCCCAAGCTGCCGGCGCATTGGTGCTGCATTTTGCCGATGGCCGGATCGCCGCAAAGGTTGAGCCGGGCGAAGGAGCCGCCTATGGGCAAACAAAGCCCGGACAGGGCAACCTGTTCTGACCAAGGAAGTAGAATGTTGATGTCCCAAGGCCGCACTGCAAAGCTGATGTATCTTGCCAATGGCTTTCGCGTGCTGGCGCCCGGTGATCATGTCGTGTGCGCCAAATCGGGCGAGGCCATCCCCCTTGAGTCGCTCCGCTATTGGAGCGTGACGCGCCAAGAACCCTATGCGACGGTTGAAATCGCCGCCAAGGCCGCTGTCGAGGGATGATCCGCGCCACGGCAGCCTGTGCCCTTATCGGCGCGCTGCTGCTGCCCTACGCCCCTGCAACGCCCGCACAGGCCATACGTGCGGCCACCCCCGCGATCCAGATCGACCGACCCTTGCAGCAAGGCGCCTATGTTTTGGGCTGGGCCCCGCCCGGCACCCGCCAAGTGACGCTGGACGGCAAAACCGTGCGCGTCGCGGCGGATGGCCGCTTTGCCTTGGGGCTTGGCCGCGATGCCCCAGCAATGGCGTTCTTGGAAGCGACATTGGCGAACGGCGAAACGCTGCGCGTGTCGCTGCCGGTTGCGCCGCGGGCCTGGCAGGTCGAAAACCTGCCAACCTTACCCCGTGTGTCCCAGCCGTCTGCCGAATTTGCCGCGCGGCGCCCGCCCGAACTGGCGCAGATTGAGGCCGCTCGCGCCAAAGACACCGGCAGCACCGGCTGGCGTCAAAGCTTCCGCTGGCCGGCCTTGGGCCGCATTTCGGGCCAATTTGGGGCGCAGCGAATTTATGCGGGGGAACCGGGCGTGCCGCATAATGGCGTGGATATTGCCGCCCCCATCGGCACCCCGGTCTATGCACCCGCAGATGGTGTGGTGATCCTGGCCGCGCAAGCGCCCTTCACGCTGGAGGGGCATTTGTTGATGCTGGATCATGGCATGGGGCTGAACAGCGCATTTCTGCACCTGTCCCGTATTGATGTCACGCCGGGCCAAATCGTGCGCCAGGGCGACCGCATCGGCGCGGTTGGGATGACGGGACGTGCCACAGGCCCGCATTTGCATTGGAGCCTGAGGCTGGGCGAGGTGCGGCTGGACCCCAGCCTTGTCGTCGGCCCGATGCCGCCATCCGCCGCGCGCTAGCACGCATTTTTCCCATGAAAAAAGAGGCGAACCATCGCTGATCCGCCTCTTTCAAAACTTTTCGTCGCAGACGCTGGCAGGCCCCGAAGGGCCCAACCGCCAAAGTCAGGCAGCGACCGCCGACTTCTTGGCAATGTCGCGCTTCAGGCGACGGGCCTTGAGGCTCAGCTTTTCGTCCGACGTCTTGAGCAGCCAGTTGTCGAGGCCACCCACGTGCTCAACGGAGCGCAGACCGTGCGTCGAAACGCGCAGACGCACGCTCTTTTCAAGCGCTTCAGAGATCAGCGTGACGTTCTGCAGATTGGGCAGGAAGGTCCGCTTCGTCTTGTTGTTCGCGTGAGACACATTGTGACCCACTTGGCGACCCTTGCCGGTCAGTTCGCAAATACGCGACATATCTGTTCGTCCTGATTATGAATCATGTAATTCGGAAAGGCTGCGCCACTAACGGTGGAAGCGGCTTCCGTCAACCCGAAGCCTCAGGCAAAAGGCCCTTATGACGATTCCCTTGCCCCCTCCTATGCACCGCGCCCTCGCTTTGGCGCAAGCGGCAGCCGATGCGGGCGAAGTCCCGGTTGGGGCTGTCATCCTGCGCGACGGGGTGGAAATCGCCGCGGCGGGCAACGCCATGCGCGCCAGTCACGACCCGACAGCCCATGCAGAAATGGCGGCAATCCGGGCGGCAGCCGCCGCATTGGGAAGCGAGCGTCTAGAAGGATGCGACCTTTGGGTAACGCTGGAGCCGTGCGCGATGTGTGCGGGCGCCATTGCCCATGCCCGCATCGCCCGCGTTTATTATGCTGCGCCCGACCCCAAGGGCGGGGGCGTAGACCATGGGCCGCGTCTTTTTTCGCAGCCCACCTGCCATCACCGGCCCGAGGTTTATGCCGGGCTGGGCGAATCAGTTGCAGCCGAACAATTGCGCCTTTTTTTCGCCCAACGCCGATAAGGCGAGTCGCAATGCTTGAGCGACATGGGGTATTTCTGCCATAAGCCTTTCTTCCATGGCCGCAGCCCTACCTTCTCATCTGACGCCCTTTCCCTGGGGCGATGTTGCGATCATCCTTGCGCTGATCGCGCTCAATGGCGTTTTTGCCATGTCCGAGCTCGCGATTGTGTCGGCGCGACGTGCGCGGCTGGAGGCGATTACCCGCAAAAGCCAGCTGCGCGGCGCACGCACCGCGATTGAACTCGCCTCCGACCCGGGCCGGTTTTTGTCCACGGTTCAGATCGGCATCACGCTGATCGGCGTTGTTGCGGGCGCCTATTCTGGGGCCAGCCTTGGCCCGCCGGTGGCGGAACGGCTGGCTTTGCTGGGCGTACCGCTGGACTGGACGGATGACATCGCCTTTGCCGCCGTGGTGGGGCTGACGACCTTTGCCTCGCTGATTGTGGGGGAATTGGTGCCCAAGCAATTTGCGCTGCGTTCGCCTGAACCCATCGCCATTCGGATGGCAGTCCCGATGCGGTATTTGTCGCGGGTGACCGCCCCGCTGGTCTGGCTTTTGGACCGGACAAGCGCGCTGATCTTTCGGCTGATTGGTCTGAACCGCGAATCCGAATCGCATGTGACCGCAGAAGAACTGCACTTGATCGTGGCCGAAGCGTCCAAATCGGGTGTGATCGAGGAGAGTGAACGCGCGATCATTTCCGGTGTGGTGCGTCTGGCGGATCGGCCCGTCCGCGAAGTGATGACACCCCGCACCGAAATCGACTGGATCGATGAAAAAGCAGACGCCAAGGCGATCCACCAAGCCGTCCTGGGATCGCCGCATAGTCGGCTGCTTGTTGCGCGCGGGTCGGTGGATGAGATTATCGGCGTTGTCGGCGCGCGCGACCTACTGGCCGCCGAACTGACCGGCAAAAAGCTGGACTTAAAAACGCTGATGAAGCGCGCGCCGATCGTCCCCGATCAGGTCGATGCGATGGATGCGCTGGAGGCCCTGCGGCATGCGGATGTGCCCATTGCGCTTGTCCATGATGAATATGGGCATTTCGAAGGGATTGTGACCCCGGCCGATCTTTTGGCTGCGATTGCGGGCGATTTTGCGTCGGATCAGGATGCCGAGGATGAGCCCGCCATTGTCGAGCGCGACGATGGCAGCCTGTTGGTCGCGGGCTGGGCAACGGCGGATGGCTTGGCCGAACGGCTGGGCCTTGATCTGGAAGAAGACCGGGATTTTGCAACTGTTGCCGGCTTTGTGCTGGATCGGCTGAAGCGCATCCCGGCAACGGGCGAATATTTTGCCGAACAGGGCTATCGTTTTGAAGTCGTGGATATGGACGGGCGCAAGATTGACAAGTTGTTGATCCAACCTGCAGACACCGCGCCATGACCAGCCTTGCCGACCTTCAGGATGAGTATGAATTTCTGGATGCGGACGATCGCTATCGCCTGCTGATCGATCTGGGCCGCGCGCTGGAACCCATGCCGGATGCGCTGAAGACCGATGCCACGCTGGTGCGGGGGTGTTCGGCCAGCGTCTGGGTCTATCCGGTTGCGCAAGACGATGGCACGCTCCATTTTTTGGCGGACAGCAACGCCGCCATTACCAAGGGGATCATCGCTTTGGTCCTGAAGGTGGTGCAGGACGAACCCGCCGACCGCATCTTGGCGTGCGACATTGATGCTGCGCTGGCCCCCTTTGACCTTAAAAACCAACTCTCTTCCAACCGGACGCAGGGCATTCCCAATATGATTGCGTTGATCCGCGAAACGGCGGGCCGTCATGCGGGCTAGAGGCTGGTTGGCGGCGCTGTTGGTGCTGGTGGCCGCCCGCCCGGCGCTGGCCGAGCGCGATTTCCGGATCGGCACCACCCCGTTTGCGCAGGCTGAGATACTGGATGCCCGCGCGATTGCCTCTTTGGCCGGGCAACCCGCCATTTTGGTGACGCTGACGGATGCCGCCCGTTCCAAGCTGACCAAGGCGAGCACGGCCGCCATCGGCCAGTCGCTGGACGGGCAACTGGATGGTCGCACCTTGCCCGGCCCGATTGTCCGCGAGGCAATTGCCGATGGGATGATTGAGTTATCCGGCCCGACCGATTTTGCCGAAGGCGAAGCCTTGGCGCTGCGGATCGCGGGGAAGCCCCCTGTGCCCGACAGTTTGGAAGAATAGTCCGCGCTTACAGCGCCAGACGCCGATCCTCGGCTGTCTTTAACACATCATAAGCCGCCTGAATTTTCTGGAACCGGGCGGCAGCCTCGGCATCGCCGGGCTTCACATCCGGGTGATTTTCCTTCGCCAGTCGCCGCCACGCGGCCTTCACCGCTTCAAAATCATCATCGCTGTCCAGCCCCAGAACATCCAGCGCCCGCATCTCATCCCGGCTGCGCGATCCATCGCCGGGGCCGCCCCAGCCATAATGTTTGGACTGTTGAAAGCCGGACGCATCCCGGGCTTCATCCGCCGCGCGGGCGGCGGCCTCTTCGGCGCTTAGCCCCGCAAAATAATCCCAATTGCGGTTATACTCCCCCGCATGGTCTGCACAGAACCACCACCGCTCCGGGCTGTTGGGGGCCTTGGGCGCGGGACAATTGGCGGGCAAATCGCACCCATGCCGGTCGCACAAGCGCACCTTCACGGTCTCGCGTTCAGCGCCATAGCCGCGCCAGCGCGGAAAGCCCCAATCGGTGCTGCGGGTGGGTTTGCGTGACATATCCGACCTTAATAGGCGATTTGGGGCTCTGTTTCCAGCGCGGAGACCTTGAAATCGAACCAGACCTCGCCCTCCAAGTCTGGCTTTGCCTATGCCGCCCATCTGTGTCAGTCTGGTGGGACTTAAAGGGGGGATGAGATGAAAAGATTTGCACGTCCGATCGTGGCCCTGATGGGCCTGCTCTCGCTCGCCACTGCCTTGGGGTTGTGGTTTGCCATGGACGGCCTGCTGCCCCAATTGGGGATTGCCCCCAATGATCTGGCGAGCGGGCTGGTCGGCCGCGCCACGGTGCGCGCCGATATTGCGGGGATGTTTGGCGGCATGGGCCTTGCCATGCTGATCGCTGCCCAGCGCCTCAGCCGCAGTTGGACCAATGCGGTTCTGATCTTTGCCAGCACCGCCATTACGGGCCGCATCGTCAGCCTGATCCTCGATGGCGCGCCGGCCATCGTCTGGCCACCCATCGCGATTGAAGCCATCGCGATTGCCGTCCTGCTCTGGTTCCGCAGCAGCCTGCCGGCCGGGCGTCTTTAAACGGAGGCCTGACCTGCCATGTATGTTTCCATCACCGGCCTTCGCGTCAAAAGCCTTTGGCACCTGCCCCGCTTTTGGTGGCACGCGCTGCGATCCTTCCGACAGGCCCAAAAGGCCGAAGGCGTGCTGTCAGTCGCAGTCCGCAATGTGGATGGCGTTCAGCATACGCTGACCTGCTGGCCGACGCGCAAACACATGCTCGCCTTCATGCGCAGCGGTGCCCATCTGCAGGCCATCCGCGCCTTCCGCGACATCGCCACCGGCAGCACCATCGGCTTTGAAGCGGACAGCCCACCAAGCTGGGACGCGGCAATCGCCAAATGGAAGGCAGAGGGCCGGGAATACTGACCGTCAGACTATAAGTGCTGGAAAAATCTGGATGCCCCGTGAGGATTCGAACCTCAATAGACGGAGTCAGAGTCCGTAGTCTTACCATTAGACGACGGGGCATCAGTGAGGCGGCGCAGATAGGAATTTGGCCTGATTCTGTCAACTTCCCATCCACCTTCCCGGCGAAGCTTGCGGAGTGCGGCGTCTGGGCCTAGGTTTGGTGGCAAGTACCGCCGGGCAATTCCCCGCGTCGGAAGTAGATAAGAGCTTGCGTGCCATGGTCGACAAGACCACCCAGACAAGGCCTGTGCCCGATGGCCGGGCCGGGCGAAGCGCCGGGGAAAGACGTTCGCCCAACGGCGGTGATCGTGCGCCCCAAAGGTTGCCCGCACGCCCGCCGCGCGATGGCGGCGCATCGCGGCGCAATTATGCCGCGCTGGACCTGGGAACCAATAATTGCCGCTTGCTGATCGCCCGCCCCGATGGCGTCCGCTTTACCGTTGTCGATGCCTTTTCCCGTATTGTCCGCTTGGGCGAAGGGCTTGCCGCATCGGGTGAAATCAGCACAGCGGCGATGGACAGGGCCCTTTCCGCCCTGTCTGTCTGCGCGGACAAGCTGGTGAAGCGCAATGTCCATATGGCCCGATCGGTCGCGACAGAAGCGTGCCGCCGGGCTGCCAATGGCCCCGCCTTTGTGGAACGTGTCTATCGCGAAACGGGGATCAAGCTCGACATCATTTCCCCGCAGGAAGAGGCGCGGCTGGCCGTGTTGGGGTGCCATGCCCTTTTGGAAGAGGGCGACCAACCGGCCCTGATTTTTGACATTGGCGGTGGCTCGACCGAATTGGTGCTGGTGGATACGACCACCCCCAAGCCGCGCACCTTGGATTGGCGCAGCATCCCTTGGGGTGTCGTATCGTTAAGCGAGAGCGCCCCGCATGACAGCGCCGACCCGGTGGCGCGGGCAGCAGCCTATGCCCAGATGCGGGCAAAGGTCGAGGACAGCCTTGGCGATTTTGCCAAAGCGCTGGGGGCCGCAACCGGCGCCGACGCGCGGCTGCTGGGGACAAGCGGCACCGTGACCACCTTGGCGAGCGTTTATCTGGGCCTTGCCCATTATGAGCGCCGCCTGATCGATGGCTTGCGGGTCGAGGTTTCCGCCATGCGCGACATTTGCACGATGCTGGCCGATCAATCGGTGCCTGAACGTGCGTTGCAACCCTGTATCGGGCCAGAGCGAGCCGATCTGGTGGTTGCGGGCTGCGCGATCCTTGAAACAATTTTCGATATCTGGCCCGCCGCGCGGGTCGGGGTGGCCGATCGCGGCATTCGCGAAGGCATTTTGCGGCAGCTAATGGCAACGGGGGAGCGTCCATGAGCCGGGGTGGCATTGCGGGCCGGACCCGCGTCAAGACGGCCAAGGGCCGCAAGGTCGGATCAACCCGTTGGTTAGAGCGCCAATTGAACGACCCTTATGTCAAACGCGCAAGGGCCGAGGGCTATCGCAGCCGCGCCGCCTATAAGTTGATTGAACTGGACGAACGCTTCGGCTTTTTGAAGGGCGCGCGCCGCGTGGTCGATTTGGGCATCGCGCCCGGCGGCTGGGCGCAGGTGGTCCAAAAGCTGTGCCCCAAGGCCCATATCGTCGGGATCGACCTTTTGCCCGTGGAGCCGATGGAAGGCGTCATCATCGCGCAGATGGACTTCATGGCCGATGAGGCGCCGGGCTGGCTAACAGAAGCGCTGGGCGGCCCTGCTGATATCGTGCTGTCGGACATGGCGGCCAATACCGTCGGTCACCCGCAGACCGACCATCTTCGGACAATGGGGTTGGTCGAGGCAGCGATGGACTTTGCCTGTGAAGTGCTGCGCCCCGGCGGGCATTTTGTGGCAAAGGTGCTCGCCGGCGGTGCAGACAATGAACTGGTCGCCGCGCTGAAGCGCAACTTCACGAGCGTCAAACACGCCAAGCCCCCCGCCAGCCGCAAGGATTCATCCGAATGGTATGTGATTGCCAGCGGTTTTAAAGGGCGGACGGCAGAGGCCTAACGCGTCTTTACATAGCTGCCCGGCGCGTCTTCCAACGCTGGCAGCTTGCCCTTGCCCGGAATACGCGCGCCCTTGGCTTTGACCATCTTGTCATCCCGCGCTTTCAGCCAGTCAATCCAATAGGGCCACCAACTGCCCTTGGTTTCTTTGGCGCCGGCGACAAAATCGGCAAAAGAAGCGACGTCTTCATCATTGGTCCAATATTGGTATTTCTGGGCAGCGGGCGGATTGACCACCCCGGCAATATGGCCCGAGCCCGCGAGCAGAAATGTCTTTGGGCCGGCGAAGATCTCGCGCATTTTCCATACGCTTTCGGCAGGCGCGATATGGTCTTCGCGGCCCGCCTGAATAAAGCTGGGCGTCTTCACCTTGGTCAGATCAATCGGGACGCCAAGTGCTGTCATGGCACCGGGCTGCGAGAGCTTATTGTCGCGATAGAGGTCGCACAAATAACTGTGATGCCATTTGGCGGGCAGGTTGGTGACATCGCCATTCCAATGGAGCAGATCAAAAGCGGGATAGGGTTCCCCCATCAGATAATTTTTGGAAACCGTGCTCCAGATCAGGTCATTGCCCCGCAACAGGTTGAAGGTTGCGGCCAGATAGCGGCCATCGACAAAGCCATCGGTCGCCAGCCCCTCGATCATGCGGATCTGGGGATCATCGACGAAATTCAAAAGGTCGCCCGCCTTTTCAAAATCAACCTGCGCGGTGAAGAAGGTGGCTGACGCAACCTTTGCCGCTTCTTTTTTGGCGGTCAGCACGGCCAGTGTCGCCGCCAAGGTGGTCCCCGCCACGCAATAGCCAATGCTGTGCACGCTCGGCACGTCCAGCAGATCGCGCACGATGTCGATCGCCTCCATTTGGGCGGCGATATAATCATCCCAGATGATGTCGGCAAAACTGGCATCGGCCGATTTCCAAGACACGATGAATACGGTGATCCCCTGATCCACGCACCATTTGATGAAGCTTTTTTCGGGTGAAAGATCGAGAATGTAAAACCGGTTGATCCATGGCGGAAAAATCAAGAGCGGCGTTTTGAGCACATCCTCAGTCGCGGGCGCATATTGGATCAGTTGGAACAGGTGCGCCTGATAGACGACCTTGCCCGGCGTCACGGCGATATTCTCTCCCAAGCGAAAAGCGTGCGGATCGGTATGGGTCAACTGCCCGCGCTGCAGGTCCGTCATCATATGCTGCAGGCCGGACATCAGGCTGGCGCCGTTGGTCTCCACCGCCTTTTTCAGGGCGACCGGGTTGGTAAAAGGCGAATTGGCGGGCGACAATGCATCGACCAAGCTCTTCATCGCAAAGCTCAGCTTGGCCTTGTCCGCCGGGTCCGATGTCGGCACCTGATCCGCCAATGTCATAAGATGATCGGCCATGACCGAATAGCCCTGCCGCATCAGGTCAAACAGCGGATGCTCCCAATCCGGGCCCTGAAAGCGGCGATCCTTGGGATTGACCTTGTCTTTGTTGATCGCGGCGATGGGCGCAAGCATTTGGCCCCAAGCATCCAGAATTTGCCGATAGGCGGCCATCGGATCTGTCGGAAGTGCAGCGGGCGGGTCTTGCGGATCGGTCGTCATGGTCACGTCCTGTCGGGCCTTGGTTGCGGCAGCGGCCTTGCAATGGCATAGCGCGGAAAACCTCTAGCCGAAAGCGACCAATGTCCGAAGAATTCTACCGCATGAAGCGCCTGCCCCCTTATGTGATCGCGGAAGTCAACGCGATGCGGGCCGCAGCACGCGCAGCGGGGGAAGACATTATCGATCTGGGCATGGGCAATCCCGATCTACCGCCCCCGCCCCATGTGATTGAAAAGCTGGCCGAAGTTGCGCGCGACCCCAAAGCGCATGGCTATAGCGCATCCAAGGGAATCCCGGGCTTGCGGCGTGCGCAGGCCAATTATTATGGCCGCCGTTTCGGTGTGGATGTGGATCCCGATAGCGAAGTTGTGGTGACCCTGGGCTCGAAGGAAGGGCTGGCCAATTTGGCGCAGGCGATCACCGCGCCCGGCGACGTCGTGCTGGCCCCCAATCCCAGCTACCCGATCCATACCTTTGGCTTCATCATCGCAGGGGCGACGATCCGATCGGTGCCGACAACGCCCGACGAAGCCTATTTCGAATCACTTGAACGCGCGGTGCGCTTTACCGTGCCCAAGCCGTCCGTTTTGGTTATGGGCTATCCGTCCAACCCAACGGCCGAGGTTGTTGACCTCGCCTTTTATGAACGGGTTGTGGCCTTTGCGAAAGAACATGGCCTGTGGGTCTTGTCCGACCTTGCCTATTCCGAACTTTATTATGACGACCAGCCCACGCCGTCGATTTTGCAGGTGAAGGGCGCAAAGGATGTGGCGATTGAATTCACGTCCATGTCCAAGACCTATTCGATGGCCGGGTGGCGCATCGGTTTTGCGGTGGGGAATAAGACGCTGATCAACGCGCTGACCCGCGTTAAATCCTATCTGGATTATGGCGCCTTCACGCCCATTCAGGCCGCCGCCGTTGCCGCGCTGAATGGCCCGCAGGACATTGTCGAGGCAAACCGCCAGCTTTACAAAAAGCGGCGCGATGTGCTGGTCGACAGCTTTGGCAAGGCCGGGTGGGATATCCCCTCACCGCGCGCATCCATGTTTGCTTGGGCACCCTTGCCGCCAGCCCTTGCCCATTTGGGCAGCCTTGAATTTTCCAAGCAACTCCTCACCCATGCCGGCGTCGCGGTCGCCGCAGGCGTTGGCTATGGCGAGGAAGGCGAAGGCTATGTCCGCATCGCCATGGTGGAAAACGAACAGCGCTTGCGTCAGGCAGCCCGCAATGTCCGGAAATATTTCCAGTCCATGGGCATCAACACGCCGCCGTCCAAGGGGGAATAACGCATGCCCGAGGCGGGGTTTGCCTTTTGCTATCGCTTTCGTGTGCGCTGGTCCGAAGTGGATCCGCAAAATGTGGTCTTTAATGCCCGCTATCTCGATTATGGCGATCTTGGCCTGACGGAATATTGGCGCGCGGTTGATTTTCGAAATCCCAATGCGGCAGGACCGATGGATTTCCATGTGGCCCATGCCGAAGTGGATTACAAAAAGCCGATCAAGCCCGACGAGCTGATCGACATCTGGTGTCGAACAGAACGATTTGGCACGACGTCGATGACCATATTGATGGAAATTCATGGCGCGGGCGACGCGCGGGACGATCTGCGTGCCATTATCCGCGAGGTTCACGTCCATGTGGACCTGGATACCCATCGGCCAAAGCCGCTGCCTCAGAGTGTTCGGGAGAGGTTCACCGCTTTTGATGCGCGCGCCGATATCGTCCGCCGCGGTGACCTATCGCTGTAACGGGCGCACAACCCGGCATCGGCCCGCCACATTGACGTCCAAGCCCGCGCCCTGCGGTGTCGTTATCCGAATGGCGACACATTAACATTTTCTTATCGGTTTTGGTTTACGCACCATTTGGCAATGTAATGAACGCGCCCCGTCACAGGGCCGCCTTTCGGAGCTTTTGACCTATGGCTGCTGCACCAGTGATTTCTGCACAAGATATCGCCATTCTGGACACCTGCGGGGGAGACTGGCGAGACTGGCTGATCACCAATATGTCCGCCGGCACGGCCATTGAAGTCCTTCGCGCTCAGATGGTTGAGGCCGGTTGGACACCCGCACTGGCCCAAGAAGCCATCGCCATTGCGCGGCGCATTCTGGGCTTGGATGACGCTGCGCGCTGCCGCCCCTATCTTCCCCCCATTGGCAATATTGACCTCGACGGTCACCCGATCCGCGTTAGCTTTCAAAGCCTTTTGCCCGCCATCGCGGTCTGCGAAAATGTGCTGACCCCGTCTGAATGTGCAGCGTTGATCGATCTGGGCCATGCCGAAGGATTGTCCCGATCGGACGTGGTGGACGATGAAGGCAGTGATTCAATGGTTCATCCCGAACGCACGAGCACAGGCATGGCCTTCGCGCGGCGGGGCGGAGACCTGATCCAGCGGATTGAAGATCGCTTGGCCCGATTGACCCAATGGCCAGTCGAAAATGGGGAGCGTCTGCAGATGTTGCGCTATCAGCCTGGCGAGGAATATCGCCCGCATTATGATGCTTTTTACGACACCGTTGGCGGCAGGAAGAATAAAGAGCTCGGCGGACAACGGGTCGGCACGGTTCTGGTGTATCTGAAGGCGCCGGACAAGGGCGGCGGCACAGCCTTTCCACTGGCGGGCCTCACCTTTTTCCCAAGACCGGGAACCGCCATCCTGTTCCACAATGTGGACGCAAAAAATGACTGTTTGGCGCATAGCCTTCATGGTGGAATGCCAGTGGAGGCCGGCGAGAAATACATTCTCACCTATTGGCAGCGCGAAAGCGCCTTCTAAACAAAAAAACAGCCGCACGGGGGATGACCGTGCGGCTGTCTTGTTGCCCGAAGAAAGATGGGAGTGTCGACGGGCGGAACTTGTCTGTTCGGTGTTTTAGCGCGCCTTGGCGTTGCACTTTTCCAGCTGTTCAGCCGTGAAGTCCTGACCATTGGCGGTAAAGGCAGAAACCTTGCCAACTTCACGCACGGCCGCTGCACACACCACTTCAGGACGGCTTGTGGCCTTGGTCGCAACACAGGCATCGCCCGCGCACTTCCAAAGGGTTTCACGCGCGACAAAGCTGTTGGGGGCTGTGCTGGCCGCCACCGGTACCAGCCGATAGGCCGGCCCTTGGGCAAAAGCATCGGTCGCGGAGCCCGCAAAAAGCGTGGCGGAAGTTGCAAGCGCTGCAAGTGCGATGAGGGTACGCATGGGGGAGGTCCTTTCGGTCTTTTTTAAGTTGCGAATCACTACCTATCAATTTAGATTGCAAGTTGCAACTCAAAACTTAAATTATTTTACGTCTATCAGGAAATCGGTTAACCTGCGGGACGTTAGGTGGGATTGAAAGGCGAAACGTCAATGGGCGACCTGAAGGAAGATCTGTCCAATATCGATTGCGGCCTGCCGGCAGCACTTGAATCGATGGGCGAACGCTGGTCGTTTCTGATCCTGCGGGCGGCCTTTAACGGCCTGCATCATTTTGAAGAGTTTCAGTCGACGCTGGGCATCGCCCGGAACATTCTGGCCAATCGCCTTGGCCGACTGGTCGATCATGGCATCCTTGCGCGCGAGCCTATGCCGGATGATCGCCGCAAGATCGAATATCGGCTGACCGAAAAAGGGGCCGCTTTGTTGCCCGCCATGCTGGCGCTGCGCCAATGGGGTGAAGTCTGGGAAACCGGTGTTCCCTCCACCCCTGTCCTTGTCGACAAGCGCGACAACCAGCCGATCCGTCGCGTCGCCATTTTGGCGCATGACGGGCGCGAATTGCAGTTGGGCGATATGTGCTGGAAGCACGCCCACGAAATCACGCCTTTGGAATCACCACGCCTTCACGTCGTGGCCTGATTATCGCACACACCCAAACGCCCGATATAAAAAAGGCCCGGTCTGCACCAGCAGCCGGGCCTTTTTTAACAGTTGGGCAATGCCTTAGTCGTAGTCGCCGCCCAAATTCTGATTGCGCGGCGGGGCCGCAGCCGTCAGACGCAGCGCCTCGGCGGCACTCGTCAACGAGGTCATTTCATCGGAAGCAACCTCATCGTCGATGCGGACGCGCTGAAGGCCACCCACAATGGCTTCTTGCAAATCATCGGGACGAACCGTTTCTTCCGCGATCTCCCGAAGCGCAACGACCGGGTTCTTATCCCGATCACGGTCCAGCGTCAGTTCAGCGCCACCCGAAATCTGACGGGCCCGCTGGGCTGCGACCAGAACCAGATCAAAGCGGTTCGAAACCTTGTCGACGCAATCTTCAACAGTCACGCGCGCCATGGGGCGTCTCCATTCCTACGGCAATTCGGGAAAGACGGCGCGGTAACAGCCGCTTGCACTTCTGTCAAGAATTTGGCCTTAAAGGCAAGTGACCGCGCCCTTGCCCGCCCCAGAAATCACCGCCAAGGTGGATGGCCATGATCTCAGCCTGATTGTGGCGCCGGAAACACGCCTATTGGCCCTGCTTCGGCTGATTGACGGCGCACGGCAGCGCTTGAAGCTGTTCTATTATATCTTTGCAGATGATGCGGCGGGCATTTTGGTTCGCCAACATCTCATCCTTGCCTGTCAACGCGGCGTCGCCGTGACGCTGGTCGTCGATGGCTTTGGCAGCAATCACCTGCCCGATCTTTTTCTGGCCCCCTTGCGTGCAGCAGGTGCGCGGGTGGAACGCTTTTTACCGCATAAGGGCCGCCGCTATTTGCTGCGCAATCACCAAAAAATGGCGCTGGCCGACGGCGCGACGGCCCTGATTGGCGGCGCAAATATTGCCGAGGCCTATTTCTGGACCATCGGCGGCATCGCGCCTTGGCACGACCTTGTCCTAATTGTGCAAGGGCCACAGGTTGCCCGGCTGGAAAGCTATTTCGATGCCCTGCTGGTCTGGATGGGCACGCGCCGACAAGGGATCCGGCGCCTTCAAGGTCTCCTTGCTTCTGCCAGCACCCCAAATGGGCCGTTGCGTTGGATCATGGGTGGCCCCTTTGAGCGGTTGAACCCGCTGGCGCGGGCCTTGCGGACGGATCTGGATTCGGCCAGCCGGGTCGATATGGTGCAGGCCTATTTTGCGCCGGACTTTACGTTTCTGCGCCGCCTTGCCCGGATCGCCCGACGCGGTCGGCTGCGCCTGATTACGGCCGCCCAATCCGATAATCTGACCACCATCGGCGCGGCCCGACATTGCTATGGTCGGCTGTTGCGCAATGGGGCCAGCTTGTATGAATATCGCCCGGCCCGGCTTCACATGAAGCTGATTGTCGCCGAAGACGTCGTTTATATTGGCTCCGCCAATTACGATACACGTAGTATTTTCCTGAATGTCGAGATCATGCTGCGGATCGAAGATGCCAGCTTTGCCGATCAGCTGCACCGCTTTTGCCAATCGCAATTGCGGCATTGCCAGAAGATTGACCGAACCTGGCTGAAGCGGGTGTCCGGCCCCTTCCGACGCCTGCGGTGGTTTCTGGCTTACTTCCTTTTCACCTCCATTGATTACACGATCACTCGCCGCTTCAATATTGGCCCAGACAAGCGGCGCTGGCGGTCGATGGGGCTGGGCGGAAAGAGCCATTGACCATGCGCGACCGCAGCGCCAAACGACCCGCCATGCTTCGCGTTCTTGCATACCTCATGGTGACGCTGTGGCTGGCGACGACGGCGGGCCAAGCCGCAGATGTGGCACGCCCAGTGGCAGAGCTGGATCGTATCTTGGGCAAAGATGCCCGGTCCATTGCCCTTGTGCTGGGCCCGCCGGCGATCGATGTCCGCGAAGGCCCTGCGCAACGGCTGCAATTTTCCAGCGCCTCCTGCATTCTGGATGTTTATCTCTATCCGCCGGCTGCGGGACAGATACCGGTTGCGACCTATATCACCGCCCGCGTGCTGGATGGGCGAGAGGCCGAACGCAACAGTTGCATCGCAGCCCTTAGGGCGCGGCGGTGAGGTGATCCAGCGCCCAACCCGCTGCCTCGCGCACGACATCTGACGGATCCTGCAACAGGCGTTGAAGTGCCGGCACCAGCTGGGTGTCGCCGCTATTGCCAGCGGCAATGGCTGCGTTGCGGACCATCCTGTCCCGGCCAATGCGCTTAATGGGAGAGCCGGAAAAAACGCGGCGGAAATCGGAATCGGTTAAGGTGAGTAAATCCGACAATCGGGGGGCTGCAAGTTCGGCACGCGGCGCAAAGGCCCGGTTGGCGGATGCCGCCTTGGCGAATTTGTTCCATGGGCACACGGCCAGACAATCGTCGCACCCATAGATGCGATTGCCGATGGCCTGCCGAAATTCATGCGGGATCGGCCCTTTATGTTCGATCGTCAGATAGGAAATGCAGCGCCGCGCATCGAGCCGATAGGGCGCGATAAAGGCATCTGTCGGGCAGGCCGTGTGGCAGGCCGTACAGCGCCCGCAATGATCGGCTTCTGCCGCATCGGGATCCAGCACAAGGTTGGTGTAAATCGCGCCTAAAAACAGCCAGCTGCCATGGTCCCGGCTGACAAGGTTGCTGTGCTTGCCCTGCCAGCCCAGACCGGCGGCACCGGCCAACGGCTTTTCCATCACGGGGGCGGTATCAACAAAGACCTTGAGAGCGCAGCCCGACTGATCGACCATCCACCGCGCCAGCGCTTTCAGCGCCTTTTTGACGACATCGTGATAATCCTGCCCCTGCGCGTAAACGGAAATGCGCCCCCGGTCGCGCACCTCTGCCAAGGCCAGCGGATTGATCGCGGGCGCATAGCTCATCCCCAGCATGATGGCGGACCGGGCCTCGGGCCAAAGGCGCTGCGGCCCGGCGCGCTGATCTGCCCGGTCGGCCATCCACGCCATGTCGCCATGGGCGCCCAAATCCAGCCATTCCGCCAGCCGGTCTGAAAAGTCATGCGCGGCCGTTGTCACCCCACAGGCGGCAAAGCCCAACCGCGCCGCCTCTGCCTTGATCGCGGCGCTGGTCAGGTCTTTTGCAAGGGCGGGCTGAGTGGACATGGCATCATTTGCTAACATGGCAACGGCAGTCGCGCCACCGCTGCGCCAGCAATCCCATTCGTCGCAGGGACAAGCCTGTTGACGGAATCCTCATTGACACAAATGTAAACAGTGGCAGATTGCAACCAGACTCAGAAAAATCGAGAGGATACTGCCATGGCCACCGCCCCCAAGGACCCGGCACCAGAGGTTAACCCGTGGGATGTTTCCCGCGCAGAACTTTACGCCAATGATGTCTGGCAGGAACCTTTTCGCCAGATGCGGGCGGAAGCCCCGATCAATTATGTGCCGGATTCCAAATTTGGGCCCTATTGGTCGGTCACGACCTATAAGCCGATCCAGCATATTGAGGCGCTGCCCAAGGTCTTTTCCTCCAGTTGGGAATATGGCGGCATCACCGTGGCCGGTGACGGCATTGACCATTTGCAGGAAGGCGATGTGCCGATGCCGATGTTCATCGCCATGGACCCGCCGCAGCACACTGCCCAGCGCCGCACCGTTGCCCCCGCATTTGGCCCGACCGAGGTAGAGCGGATGCGCGCCGACACAATCGCGCGCACGGCGGCCGTGCTCGACAGCCTGCCCGTTGGCCAAGCGTTTGATTGGGTGGAAAAGGTCTCGATCGAACTGACCACCCAGATGCTTGCGATCCTGTTCGACTTCCCGTTCGAGGAACGCCACAAGCTGACCTATTGGTCGGATATGCTGGGTGATATCGAGAATTTCGGCAATCTTGAACAGCGTCAAAAACGGCTCGCCACCGCGTTTGAAATGGGCGGTGCCTTTAAACAGCTTTGGGACAAAAAGGCCCAAAACCCGGGTGAGCATGACCTGATTTCCATCATGCTTCAGTCCGACGCGATGAAGCATATGAGCCACGAAGAATTCATGGGGAACCTGATCCTCCTGATCGTCGGCGGCAATGACACGACGCGCAATTCCATGACGGCCTTTGCCTATGGTCTGGACAAATTCCCCGCCGAACGCGCGAAGCTGGAACAGAACCACGATCACGAGCTGGCCGTGAATGCGATGCACGAATTGATCCGCTGGCAGACCCCGCTGGCCCATATGCGCCGCACCGCGACCGAGGATACAGAACTGTTCGGCCACCAGATCAAGAAGCGCGACAAGCTGGCTTTGTGGTATATTTCAGCCAACCGTGACGAAAGCGTCTTTCCCGAAGGCGACAAGGTGATCGTTGACCGTGAAAATGCCCGGCGCCATTTGTCCTTTGGCTATGGCATCCACCGCTGCGTCGGTGCCCGTGTGGCCGAGCTTCAGCTCACCACCCTGATTTCGGAGATGCAAAAGCGGCGCCTGCGCGTGAATGTGCTGGAAGAGCCAACCCGCGTGCCGGCCAGCTTCGTGCATGGCTATAAGAGCATGAAGGTGGAATTGACCCGCTATTGAGGCGGCGCACCCTTATCCACCCCTTCCCGTTTGCGGGAGGGGGTGGCGCCTGCGCGTGTCCCGAGGGCGCCCTTGCTTCTGCCTGAAACGGGCTATTCTTCGCCGCGCTTAGGACAAACGGGACGGCCGCACGCGACGACCGGTTCAACGCAAATCTGGTCGCCTAAAATCATCCCCAGCCTGTTGGTCAATCGCACCGTTTTTCCTTGGGTTATCCAGCCCCATTTCCTATAGGCTGGACATGACAGACGAAACCACCAACGCCCCGACAACTTCCGATTATGGCGCGGATTCCATCAAGGTCCTCAAAGGCTTGGATGCGGTGCGCAAGCGGCCCGGTATGTATATCGGGGATACCGATGACGGGTCGGGCCTGCACCACATGGTGTTCGAAGTTTCTGACAACGCGATTGACGAGGCGCTGGCGGGGCATTGTGACCGCGTCATCATTCAGCTGAACGCCGATGGATCGGTGTCGGTTGAGGATAATGGCCGCGGCATCCCGACCGACATTCATACCGAAGAAGGCGTCTCCGCCGCCGAAGTCATCATGACGCAGCTGCACGCGGGCGGAAAGTTTGAGAACACGTCCGACGACAATGCCTATAAGGTTTCGGGCGGGCTGCACGGCGTTGGCGTGTCCGTCGTCAATGCGCTGTCGATCCGGCTGGACCTGCAGATTTGGCGCGATGGCCAAGAACATTATATGCAGTTTCAGCATGGCGATGCGGTCGCCCCGCTGAAAATCGTTGGCCCGGCGGGCAATGACGAACGCGGGCGGCCCAAGCGCGGCACGCGGGTTACCTTTTTGCCCAGCCCCGAAACCTTCAAGATCACCGAATTTGACTTCGACAAGCTGGAGCATCGCTTCCGCGAACTTGCCTTCCTTAATTCGGGCGTCCGCCTGTTTCTGATCGACGCACGCCATGCCGAAAAGAAGGAAGTCGAGCTGTATTACGAAGGCGGCATCGCGGCGTTTGTGAAGTGGCTGGACCGGGCCAAGTCCCCGCTCTTCCCTGATCCGATCGCTGTGTCGGGCCAGCGCGATGGCATCGGCATCGACGTCGCGCTGGAATGGAACGACAGCTATTATGAAAACGTCCTGTGCTTTACCAACAACATCCCGCAGCGCGATGGCGGGACGCACTTGGCCGCTTTCCGCGCGGCTTTGACGCGCACGCTGAACAACTATGCTGAAAAATCGGGCCTGCTGAAAAAGGAAAAGGTCAGCCTGACCGGCGAAGATATGCGCGAAGGCCTGACCGCCATTGTTTCGGTGAAGCTGCCCGATCCCAAATTCGGGTCCCAGACCAAAGACAAGCTTGTGTCGTCCGAAGTCCGCCAGCCCTTGGAAAGCCTGATGGCCGACAAGATGGCCGAGTGGCTGGAGGAAAACCCCGCCAATGCGCGTGCTGTCGTGCAAAAGATTATCGATGCCGCAGCGGCGCGTGAAGCGGCCCGCAAGGCGCGCGAACTGACCCGGCGCAAGGGCGTGATGGACATCGCGTCGCTGCCCGGCAAGCTGGCCGATTGTCAGGAACGGGATCCTGCCAAGTCTGAACTCTTCCTTGTCGAAGGGGATTCCGCCGGTGGCTCTGCCAAGCAGGGCCGCAACCGCCATTATCAGGCCATCTTGCCGCTGAAGGGCAAGATTCTTAATGTGGAGCGCGCGCGGTTTGACAAGATGCTTGCGTCCAAGGAAGTGGGGACGCTGATCCAGGCGATGGGCACCGGCATTGGCCGCGATGATTTCAACATCGAAAAGCTGCGCTATCACAAGATCGTCATCATGACCGACGCTGACGTGGACGGCGCGCACATTCGCACGCTGCTGCTGACCTTCTTCTACCGCCAAATGCCCGAAATCATCGCACGCGGGCACCTCTATATCGCCCAGCCGCCGCTGTATAAGGCGGCACGCGGTCGATCAGAAGTCTATCTGAAGGATGATGCCGCGCTGGACGATTATCTGGTGGAAGCGGGCTTGGCGGCAACCGCGCTGGAAACCGCTGGTGGCGCCCGGTCGGGTGCGGATCTGAAGATCCTGATCGACCATTCGCGCCGGATGCGCGCGCTGATGCGCTATGTCCCGCGCAAATATGATTCCGCCATTATCGAAGGGCTGGCGCTGGTCGGCGCACTGGACCCGGCGCTGGATGCCGCCGGGCGTCAGGCAGGCGTTGAGCGCGCAGCCCAATGGCTGAACCGTGCCGACCTTGAGGCCAAATGGACAGGGGCTGTCAGCGCCGAAGGCGGCTATCACCTTCAGCGCCTGTGGCGCGGCGTGACCGATCATCATATTATCGAAGCCAGCTTCCTTTTGAGCCAGGAAGCGCGCCGCCTCCACACGCTCGTCGCGGAACAGGCAGAGGCTTATGCGCAGGTCAGCCGCCTTGTCGCCATTGGCAAGACCCCGTCCGACGCCGTGGAGGCAGAGGAGGAGGACGCGCCCATGGTCGCGACAAAGGGCACAACGCTGGTCTCGCGCCCGTCCGAACTGCTGGAGGGCATCCTTGCCGCTGGGCGCAAGGGCCTGTCCATCTCGCGCTATAAAGGCCTTGGCGAAATGAATGCCGAGCAGCTTTGGGAAACCACGCTTGATCCGGATAACCGTTCGCTCTTGCGCGTCGAAATTGCGCAGGCCGATATGGCGGATGAAATCTTCACCCAGCTGATGGGCGACGTGGTGGAACCCCGCCGCGACTTCATTCAGGAAAATGCCCTGAACGTCGCGAATTTGGACATCTGACCGCGTCGCTGCAAGGGGAAGGACCCCCTTGCCTCCCCGCCCGAACTGACCGATAACCCCGTTTGAAGCCGCCACGCACGGCTTCCGGGGTGTAGCAGCCCTGACAACCGGATTGGTGCTGGCCGTATCAGCACCGCACTTCCTGACCCTATGGTCGGGGAGCCTGTGGCGTATGTCCAAGGCTACCCAGCCCAAAGGTCTCAGGAGCCGTGTTGTCGGTTTGCTAACTCCCCGATCACCAAGGGTTCAGAGAAGTCATGTGCGGGGGCGCACCGCCACAGACTTTTCAGGGGAGGCGTAAATGTCCCTTAAACTGCATGAACGGCTGACCGGCTTATTGTCCTTCGCCGAAGATTTGGGCGTCTATCTGCTGCTGATGGATGATCGCAGCTATCGCATTTTGCACACAGCGGAAAATCTGCACCCCAAGCGTGGCACCCTGCAACATGTGGAAGGCAAAAGGGTGGCGCATAACATCTTGGCGGTGGAGCGGATTGAAAAGGCCTGATGGCCCCAAATGAGAAGGGCCGCAGCGCCTGAAGCGCCACGACCCTTCCGCATGGCCAGCGACCGGAGGTATGGGAACCCTGCGCCAGATGGCCGAGTTCCTGTTCCGGGGAGACCAAAGGCTGCGATCAATCGCGCCTATCC
This sequence comes from Sphingomonadaceae bacterium, assembly GCA_024645025.1. Lineage (GTDB taxonomy): Bacteria > Pseudomonadota > Alphaproteobacteria > Sphingomonadales > Sphingomonadaceae > Aquisediminimonas. The sequence continues at coordinate 32,139 of JAHEGQ010000001.1, read as the reverse complement.
CCGGATCACCCTTTCCGACCTCTTAGCTTGACCATGAGACATCGGATCACCTCCTTTCGCTATGTTGCGCCTCGCGGCCCCTGAGGGACGCGGGTGGAAAGATGAGTCAGATACGTTTTGCATTCAAGTCTTGAAAATCGTCCCGATGCTGTCAGGATCAGAGTTTCGGGCCGATGCCTTTTTAAGCCCTTATGGGCGGCAATCTTCCACCACCCGCGTCACCTCTACCCAGCTGGGCAAAATCAGCATCGGCTGGCCGGGTATGGAAATGGCAAAGCGCGCCCGGCTAAAGGCCATGGCGTCCAGCATCGCATTTTGTGCCGGAATTTCCGCTGCCAGATAATGGGTTGCCCCTGCAAAACTGGCAATTGAAAAGCTACGCTCTGTGGTACTGGTCGTGATCGTCATCGCTGCTTCGGGCTCAAGTGGCGGATCAACACGGCGTTGCGCCAGGACAATTCGACGCGCCAAATCACAGCGCAAGGCAAATTGGGCGGGTGCGCCAGCCACCCCAAACAGCGCCACGGGGCCTTGCTGGTCTACCAGATAAACCCAAGACCCCGTGGAAAGCGATGCATCCTCCCACCCTTTCACCGAGGACGTCGCGGGCATTGCCGCTGCAGCAACGGCCAAAGGCGGGGCAGGCGGCTGACCCTTGGGCGTGGACGCGCAGCCCGCAAGACCCAGCATGATGGGCAGCATGAGCGATAAAAACTTGATCCGCATCGCCAAGATGTGCGGCGGAAACGCTGGCAAGGCAAGCATATGCGCCCCGAAAAAGGGATTTAAGCCCCTTTCAACGCAAGACCATTGCAACGCGCGCACGGCACGGCTAATGGCCCTGACCACGGATGCGGGGCTGTAGCTCAGTTGGTAGAGCGCATCGTTCGCAATGATGAGGTCAGGGGTTCGATTCCCCTCAGCTCCACCATCCGTCATCCCGATTTCCCCTAGGTTCGATGCGCCGCAAATTTTGGCGGGGATGATTTTTATTAACCCTATTGAAGACAGGCAATTTCCTGCCCTATAGACTGGTCGTAACAGATTGCTGTTTTTAGCATCTGTGTTTGAGCGTTCTTCAAACAGGGGAAGTTTTGTGCGTATTCAATTTCTTTCAGTTTCGTGCGCCTTGGCGCTTTTTGCTTCGCCCGCTTATGCACTGGATGCTAAGGGCTTTTACGTTCAGGCGTCAGCCGGCGGATCTTGGGCGGAAACGTTGAATTTCAATGTCGCCACGACGCCCAACCCAACCCATCACGGCTTGAAGGCGATGCACAAGAGCGGCCATAATTTGTCGATCGCTGTTGGCCGTGATTTTGGCCTGTTTCGGATTGAGGGCGAATATAGTGAGCGAGCGAACCCGATTTCCAGTCTGGTCGCGACCGCTCCAGCAAAAATCCCGCTCGGTTATGTGAAAGGTGGCGTCGCGCCTTATCAAACCGCAGGCACATTTTCCGCACTCTCAGGCTCGACGATTTCGCGCAGCGCGATGATTAACGCCTATGTTCAAGTCGGCAAGCCCAGCGCGACGCGCTTTTATGCCGGTGGCGGCGTCGGTTTTGATCGAACCTACGCCCGAGGCTATACGGCCAAGTCAATTTTTCCGACTATGGTCACCACATTGCAGGCGGTCCGCGATCATGATGACGGCTTTGCGTGGCAGGCGATGGGCGGCGCGCGGGAGCCAATTGGCGACCATGTTGAAATTGGGTTGCGCTATGGCTTTTATCGGGCGCGCAATATTCAGTTGAACGACACGCTCAACCGCGGCCTCCATGGCTGGCTGACGATGCAAAGTGTTCAGGCAACGCTCGGCTATCGCTTCTGATCCGCTTGCCCCTGCCCCCAACCGCTGACAAGATAGAGCCAAAATCATGCGCTTGTCAGCGGATTGGGAGGGGATATGTCAAACGTCATCATCATTTGGGGGACAGCGCTTGCCCTCTATCTGCTGTTCCTTGGATTCTACGATGGGTGGCGCCGCCCGCTGAGCGCCGCAGAAGTCGATGCCTTTTTGCAAGACTATACCCCCAAGCTGCTGCAAACCGGCAACGACCCCGCTGCCATGCGCGCCTTTTTGGAAGCCGACGATGGCCGCGAGTTTATCATGCTCAATATGGTGCGGACGCCTTCTGGCGCGGTGACGCACCCGCAAACCGGGGAAACACTGCCCGGCAAGGCATGGCTCGACCGTTATTCCCAACCCTTTGTCAAAGGGCTGATTCGCAGAGGCGGGCACCCCGTATTCGTTGGCCGCAAGGTTGGCGGTTATATCGATGCCTGGGGCGTCTCTGCCGATCCAAATTGGACGGTCACCAGCACAATGCGCTATCGCAGTCGCCGCGATCTGGTGGCCATGGTGCGCGACCCGGCCTTTCGCGATGCGCATCCCAACAAGCTGCTGGGGATCGACATGACATTTTCTTTCCCGACACAAAAGCTGGTGGCCTTTTATGCCAGCCCAAGGGTGACAATGGCGCTGGCGCTGGCCTTGGCCGCCGCCTTGGCGCAGTTGGCGGTCTCGGCTTGACCAACGGCGCTAATGGGCGGCGTGACGATCAAAAGCCGCTGCAATGTTGCGCGCATAGGGTCGACCCTGTTCGGTGATCCAAAGCGCATCGCCCTTTTGCTCCACAAGCCCCAGCGCACGGAATTGGGCCAGCGCCGCCTCCAGTTGCGGATCAACAAGCGATGGGTCTGGTGCAGCGCTATGCTGGCATAAAAGCTGTTCAATCACCTGCGCCCTTGCCTGATCTTCTGGGCCGCGGACAACGCCCCGTGATCCGGCTAACTGGCCCCCAGCGATCCGGTCACGATAGGCGCCGGGGTTTTTTTCATTCTGGATGATCAGATCAGGAAACAAGCTGATCGCGCTGGCCCCAAGGCCGATCATCACCTCTGCCTGATCTTCTGTAAAGCCTTGAAAGTTGCGGCGCACCCGTCCGGTCGCAGCAGCCTTAGCCAAGGGATCATCCGGCTGGGCAAAGTGATCAAAGCCAATTGCGACATAGCCTTCGCCGATCAGGCGTTCATACCCATGCGCCGCCTGATCAAACCGCGCTGACGGGCCGGGCAAGGCGGTGGCATCAATGCGGCGCTGACGCGGAAACATCTGCGGGACATGGGCATAGCCAAATAGGGCAATCCGGCTGGGCTTTAGCCGCACGACATCGTCCAGCGTCTGATCAAGCACTTCAACCGTCTGGCCGGGCAAGCCATACATCAAATCAAAATTAATCGCTTTGATGCCCCGCGCGCGCAGGGCCGCAATGCAGGTTTCGATCATGGTGACCGGCTGGATGCGACCAATGGCGGCCTGAATGGCAGGATCAAAGCTCTGCACGCCAAAGCTGACGCGGGACACTTGCGAAATGGCCAAAGTCATCGCCCAGTCGGGCGTAAAGGCCCGCGGGTCGATCTCTACCGAAATATCCGGGGCGGCGCCTGCCCCAAAAATTGTGACCAGCCGGTCCACCAGCCGAACAAAATCAACCGGGTCGATCGCATTGGGACTCCCGCCGCCAAAGGCGATCCGATGTAGCTTGCCACGCCCGCCCAAAAGCTTGGCGACAAGTGCAATCTCACCCTCCAGCGCCTTTAGATAAGCTGAAAGCCGTTGGGTGCGGCCCGCCGCCCCCGTGTTACAGCCGCAATACCAGCAGATCTTCTGGCAATAGGGAATGTGAAGATATAGCGACACGGCGGTCCCCGGCCCAACGGCATTGAGCGCACGGGCTTGGGCCTCCGTCCCAACTGACGCGCAAAAGGCGGTCGCGGGCGGATAGCTCGTATAGCGCGGGACCGGCCGCTCCATCAGGTCGGGATAATAGGGCCACATCGGCCAGACCCTAGCCCTTCGCCGCCAAAGGGCTTTGACCTCGATCAAGCAACTTCTTGTCATCAATCAAGGACAGATAGGCGCAACAGGCCCATTCCTTACCCATCGACCCGATAACGCCAGACGAAAGGCGCAGACGATGAAATCAGTCCTGCTCCACATTTTTGAAGATGACGGTTTGGACGACCGCATTGTCGTCGCGCTCGACGTCTGCCGCGCGCACGATGCGCATCTGACGTGCATCTATGTCACGCCTTATGCGGCCTATGTCGGGCTGGACCCGATGGGCGGTGTCTTTGCCAGCGGTGCTGTGATTGAAAGCCTGCGCGAGGCCGAAGCGGCGATCCGCGCCAAGATCGAAGCCCGGCTGACGCGCGAAGACGTGCGCTGGGATTGGCAATCCTATGATGGCGATCCGGCCCAGACGATTGTGTCGGTCTCCTCTCTGGCCGACCTTGTGGTGTTAAGCCAGGTCGGGCCCGGTATCGGCGGCATCACGGCACCCATGCCCATTGTTGATCAGGTGGCCGTCAATGCCGGTTGCCCGGTGCTTGTTGTGCCCAAGGGCGTCTCGCGCTTTGATGCGACCGCGCCCGTTGTGATCGGCTGGAACGCCTCCGAACAAGCGGCCCGCGCTCTGCGCGAAGCCCTTCCCCTGTTGAAGATGGCCCGCAATGTCACGCTGGTGTCCATCGGCGAAGAAGAGGCGGTTTACCCCCAGACGGATGCCAGCACCTATTTGTCTCACCATGGCATCAAGTCCGATTTGCAGAGCTTTCCGGCCAGCGCGGGCACAGCCGATGCCGTGTTGAGCGATGTCGCCAAAGCCCAAGGCGCAGGCGCGGTGCTGATCGGCGCTTATGGCCATTCCCGATTGCGGGAAACGCTTTTGGGCGGCGTCACCCGCCGCCTTGTGACCAGCAGCACCCTTCCCGTGCTGCTGGGCCGCTGAACCTGTCTCAACCGCTCAGATAAGGAGATCAAGATGAGCACGCAAAAGGGGAAATTGCTGCTGGCGGCACTGCTGGCAAGTGCTGTCGCCACACCGGCCATGGCCGCCGCTGGGGACACCTATGTCCGCGTCCGCGGCATCTTGGTTGCGCCCAATGAAAAGTCGGGCGGGGTCCTGCCCGCGCTGCCGGACGAACAGGTGAAGGTCGACAATGCCGTGGTGCCGGAAGTCGATGTCACGCATATGGTCACCGACAATATCGGCTTTGAACTGATTGCCGCCACGTCGAAGCACAGCGTCTCGGGCGTGACGGGCACAACGGGCAGCATCGGTAAGTTGGCATCGACTTGGGTCCTGCCGCCGACGCTAACGGCGCAATATCACTTCATGCCAGAAGCCAAGGTGCGTCCCTATCTAGGGGCCGGCTTGAACTATACCCTGTTCTATTCGGAAAAAGCCTCCAGCGCTTTTGAAGCTGCCGCTGGCAACACCAATGTGCATCTGAAAAGCAGCTTTGGCTGGGCGGCACAAGCGGGCGTCGATATCGACTTGAACAGCAAGATGTTCCTCAATCTGGACATCAAATATATCGACATTCGCACCACGGCCCGTCTGACGACGGAAGATCTCGGCACGCAGCGGGTAAAGGTTGATCTGAACCCAATCGTTGTCGGCGTGGGTGTCGGCTTCCGCCTCTAACCCAAGTTTTACCAGCTCCTCCACTGCGGGGTCGGCCTGTGCCGGCCCCGTCTTTTTTTGGGAACAACGAAAGTGCCACCCCCGTCGGGCGGGCCGCCGCTTAGCAGCAGTCGATTTTAGAGAGGCTGGACTTTTTGCGCCGATCGGATGCGGCGTGGCAGGCCTTGCGACAGCAATCATGATCGTCAGACACAGGCACTGGAGCGCCTGGCAGCGGCAGCGTGCGCGCGCCACCCCCACACATGGGAATGCGGACAACCTTGGCCTGAACGCCGGGCGCTGGCAGCAACAGCGCCAAGGCCCAAAGGGGCGACAGCCCGCGCAAAGGCACAATCACTGGTCGCCCCCTTCGGCGTCATCGTCAATCAGAATGCGCAGGGCTGCCCCGTCCAGATCGTCAAACTGACCAGTCCGTAGCGACCAGAAAAACGCAAAAAGGCCAATTAGGCCAAGCCCCAAGGCGATCGGGATCAAAAGCGCAATGCCGGTCATTTTGCCGCGCCCTTCAGGCGCAGGGCATTGGCAACCACGATCAACGAACTGCCCGACATCGCCAGCGCTGCGATCAAGGGGGTAACAAGCCCCGCAATGGCAAGCGGGACCGCAACCGCATTATACCCAATTGCGATCACGAAATTCTGGCGCACGATGCGCTGGGTTGCGCGGGCAACCCGAATGGCGGTTGCAACCGGGTTCAAACTATCCCCCAGAAAAACGGCATCGGCCGCACTTTGCCCGGCATCGCTGGCAGAAGCCGGTGCCAGAGATGCGTGTCCTGCGGCAAGGGCAGGCCCATCGTTCAGGCCATCGCCCACCATCAAGACCTTGCCCCCTTGTGCCGTTTGCCGGGCAATGGCGGCCAGCTTGTCTTGCGGCTGCATCCCCGTTTCTGCGGCGAGGCCAAGCGCGCGCGCCACGGGCGCCACCGCTGCGGCACGGTCCCCCGAAATGATCGCGCTTTTGATGCCAAGGGCGCGGAGCTGGTCGATCACGGCTGCCGCATCGGGGCGCAGCGCATCCTCAAACGACAGGACAATAGATTGGCCACCCGCCTTTAGCGCGACAGCCAAAGCCGAGCCCGCCGCCTTAGCATCGGGGCGTCCCAACGAAACGGCCTCGCCCTGCCAGCGCCCCGCCACGCCGAAGCCCGGCATTTCGGACAGCGCCGCCACTTCAGCAGCGCGGACGTGGCGGGCCTCCAGCGCGCGGCGTAAGGATTGGCTTAATGGATGACGACTGGCACGCGCCAAGGCGAGCGCGATGCCCGCCTGATCTGGATTGAGCAGGTCAAGATTGGTCACCTCCGGTCGCCCAAGCGTCAGCGTTCCCGTCTTGTCAAACAAGGCACAATTTACCTCTGACAGGCGTTCCAGCGCGGACCCATCCTTGACCAAAATGCCCTTCTTCATCAGCGCGCCCGCGGCCACGATCTGGGAGGCGGGAACGGCCAACCCCAAGGCGCAGGGGCAGGTGATGATAAGAACGGCCACCGCAATCAAAAGCGATTCATGCCAGCCAGCGCCCGCCAGCATCCAGCCGGTAAAGCTCAGCGCGGCCAAGGTGTGAACAGCCGGCGCGTAAATCCGGGCGGCCCGATCCGCGATGCGCACATAACGCGACTTGGATTGGCTGGCCTCTTCCATCATCCGGGCAATATCGGCGATGGCGGTGCCTGTGCCGGTTGCTGTCACCCGCACCTCAATTGGCGCGTCGATATTCAAGGTGCCTGCATGGACTTCTGCATCCATGCCCATGCTGACGGGGGCGGATTCGCCGGTGAGGAGCGACAGATCAAACCGCGCCTCGCCTTTCACGATGATACCATCGGCCGCCAACCGCTCCCCCGCAGCGACCAGCATCACCATACCCCGTTGCAAGTCTGCGGCATCCACCCAGCGCGAGGCCCCGCCCTTTTCAACCACCAATGCGCCGGGGGCCGTATGCTTTAACAATGCCGCAACACCATCGCGGGCGCGGTCGCGCATCACGCTGTCCAAGGTGCGCCCGCCCAGCAGGAAAAACAGCAGCATGACAGCGCCATCAAAATAGGCATGCGGCCCATGCACAAAGGTTTCAAACAGGCTGAGCGCGGTCGTCAGCACCACGCCGATGGAAATGGGCACATCCATATTGGTCCGGCCATTGGACAATGCCTTCCAGGCGGAGCGGAAAAAGGGGCGACCTGAATAGGCAATGGCCGGCAAGGCGATGACCGCGGACAGCCAGTGAAACAGATCGCGCGTGCCGCCGTCCGCCCCGGACCAAACCGATACAGACAGCAGCATGATGTTCATCGCCGCAAAGCCCGCCACGGCGAGCGCCTTCATCAACGCCCGGCTTTCGCCTCTGTCCGTCGTTGCCGCTGCATCCAGCAAGGGCTGGGCTTCAAATCCAATGCGGGCGATGGCCGCCGTCATATCCGGCACGGTCAGGGCGTCATCATGCACGATGGTGACACGCTTGGCGGTAAAGTTGACGCGGGCCTCCGTTATGCCCGGGACTTGGCTCAATCCGTTTTCAATCTTCGAGATACAGCCTGCACAATGCATGCCCGGTATCGCGAACAACGTCTGCGATTGAGCGCCGCTTTGAGATTGGGCTGATGAGGCAGAGGCCGTGACGGTCATTGCAGGGCTTCAATCACCTGATAGCGATCTGCGCCTTGCGTAATCGTCAGATGCACCAGCCAGCGCCCCGGCGGCAAAGGCGCCGAGCTGATCCATTGCCCTTGGCTGGCCTGAAACGCCAATTGCTGTTCGGGCGCCCGACCCAAAGGATGTCGCACAATGGCACTGACAACAGCATCGTCCAGCGCCGCGCCCTGCGCCTTGGCGTACACCGCCACATGGCGATCCCCCGACAGCGTCGCCGTGACAGTCCATCCCAAATCCTTTTGGGCGTTTGCCTTGTCCAGCCAATGATTAAACCGTTGGCTGGCGACATAGCTGTTTTCAACCACCGTCCCGCCAAAGGTGCCAACGGCTTCACGCGCCATGAAGAGGTTGACGCCGATGACGACTGCGAAAAACGCAACGAGGATCCCGGTCATATGCCAGCCGGTAAATCTACGCTGGGTCATTCCCCTTCTCCCAATTGTGCAGTCGGCCGTTCAAAAACAATCGCGTCTGTATCGCCCCGGCGATCCCCATCCCGCGCGACGGCGCTAATGGTGAAATCCGCCCGCTCTGGCCCCTTGGCGGGTGCGGCGACAAAGAGACGCACCTTTTGCACACTGTCGGCGGGAACGCGGACGTCGACCTTCTGGACATTCGCCGTTCGGGTCGTCGCATCGGTCCACACAGTCGCACCGGGCAGGCCCTGGACAACAAGCGATACCGCGCGCGGGCGCGTTTCCATATTGCGGACCTTCACTGTGTAATTGTTGCGGACCATGCCGTCGGACAATTGGACATAGACTGGATTGCGATCATGCTGGACGTTCAGGTCCAGCCGCGTGCGTGCGCCCAGCATGAAGAGCATCGCAAACCCGATCGAAGACCAGATGGTTAGATAAGCCAGCGTGCGGGGGCGCAGAAGTGTTTTGAGCAGTGGCTTTGCCTGACCGCCCGCCTGTTCAACAGCGGCATCATCCAGCGTGCAATAATCAATCAAGCCGCGCGGCTTGCCAATTTGCGCCATTACCTTGTCGCACGCGTCGATGCACAAGGCGCAGGTGATGCAGCCGATCTGCGGTCCTTCGCGAATATCGATGCCCGTGGGGCACACCGCCACGCATTGCAGGCAATCAATGCAATCACCCGTCTTCAGACTGTCATCCTGTGCCTTTTTCAGGCCATGGCTGCGCGGTTCGCCGCGCCAATCCTTATAGGTAACGAGCAGCGACTTTTCATCCAGCATCGCGGTTTGGATGCGCGGCCAGGGGCACATATAAATGCAGACCTGCTCGCGCATGAAGCCGCCCAAGATGAAAGTCGTCGCCGTCAAGACGCCAACCGTGGAATAGGCGACCAACGGCGCCGTGCCGGCAACAAAGGCCTGGGCCAGCGTTGGCGCATCCGCGAAATAGAAAATCCATGCGCCGCCCGTCAGCATCGCAATGACCAGCCAAATGGTCCATTTGGTCAATCGCCGGGCGAGCTTGGCGGGGCCCCAAGGCGCCTTGTCGAGCCGAACCTGCGCATTGCGATCCCCATCGATCCAACGTTCGACGTGTTGGAACAAATCGGTCCAGACCGTCTGCGGGCAGGCATAGCCACACCAGGCCCGGCCAACGGCAGAGGT
>JAHEGQ010000001.1:0-22398 GCA_024645025.1 Sphingomonadaceae bacterium | reverse complement strand
CCAGCGACATAGTAAAATTCATGCGGCCAGATTTCGATCGAGAACATGTAGAACCGGCGATGCGCCAGATCGACCAGCACAGCCTGATCGGGCGCATAAGGGCCCCTGTCCCACCGCAACCAAGGCGTGACGTAATAAATGGTCAGGGTCATGACCATGACCGCCCATTTGAAGCGGCGGAAGAAGCCGTCTACCGCTTTTGGGTAGACGGCCTTGCGCGCTTCATAAAGCGACGTCAGCGGTTCCGGGTTATTTGGGTTGGACATTGGGAACTGCGGCCTGTTGTAAAGGTGCCGGCGTCGCTTCCCCACCGCCCAGCGAATGAACATAAGCGGCCAACATTGTGATGGTCGCGGCGTCCAGTTTATGGCCCCAGCGCGGCATCACGCCTTGCCGGGCCTTCAAGACGGTTTCGGTCAACGTCGCGCGATCCCCGCCATAAAGCCATATGCCATCGGTCAGGTTAGGCGCGCCGACCTGCCGGCCGCCCCTGCCTTGCGGGCCATGGCAAACAGCACAATTATTGGCAAAGACCTGTGCCCCCTTGGCCGACAGGGCATCGGCTGCACGTTGGCCGGAAATGGTGCGGACATGGGCGACAACGGCAGCCACATCTGCATCCGTCAGGACGCCGGCAAAGGCGGGCATCTGGGACTGGCGGGTGGCGGGATGATCCGGATTGCGGATGCCGTTTTCAATCGTGTAGCGGATCGATGCCAGATCGCCGCCCCACAACCAGTCGTCATCATTGAGATTGGGATAGCCCTTGGACCCGGCTGCACCCGAGCCGTGGCATTGGACGCAGTTCACCTTGAAAGCTGCTTTGCCGCCTTCAATCGCCGCATTCATCAGCTGCGGCTTGGCGGGCAGCGCCTCGATTGGCGTTGCCGCAATCGCCGCGATGATCGGCGCGCGCTTGGCTTGTTGCGCCTTCATTTCTGCGGCAAGCTGGCCATGGCTTGTCCAGCCCGTCAGACCAGCGGTTGCGCGGCTGATCATTGGCCAGGCCGGGAACATCACCGTATAGGCCAGCGCCCATAGGATGCAGGCATAAAAGGTCAGCAGCCACCAGCGCGGCAGCGGCGTGTTCAATTCTTCAATGCCATCCCATTCATGGCCGACAAATTCGGTGCCCGTCGGTTGATCGACGCGCGGGCCGGTTTCCTTGGGTGCTTTAGCCATTGTCATCATCCTTGAAGATCATATGGGCTGCATCGTTGCTGATCTGGCGGGATCCGGGGCGGAACGCCCATCCTCCAAAGGCCAAGAACAGAACGACCATCATTGCCAGCCCCCAGCTGTCGGCAAAGTCGCGGAGCAGCTCATAGCTCATTTGGGCTGCTCCTGCGCTTCGGCCGCTTTGAAGTCGACCAGCGTGCCCAGCATCTGCAGATAGGCGATCAGCGCATCCATTTCGGTCAAGCGGGCAGGGTCGCCATCATAATCGCGGATTTGCGCCTTGGGATACCGCTTTGCCAAATCGGCAGCATCGGCATCCGGGTCGGCCTGCGCGGCGAGGTCCGCATTGGCACGTTCAATGTCCTTCTTGGTGTAAGGGACACCGACATCCCTCAGGGCCGTCAGATGCGCGGCCATATCGCCGGGTTTCAGGTCATGCTCTGCCAAAAAGGCATAAGGCGGCATGATCGATTCCGGCACAACCGAGCGCGGGTCTTTCAGATGCTCGCGATGCCATTGGTCGGAATAGCGCCCGCCGACGCGGGACAGGTCTGGCCCGGTGCGCTTGGATCCCCATTGGAAGGGATGGTCGTACATGCTTTCGGCTGCCAGGCTGTAATGGCCATAACGCTCCACCTCATCGCGGAAGGGGCGGATCATCTGGCTGTGGCAGACATAGCAGCCTTCGCGAATGTAGATATTGCGGCCCGCCAGTTCGAGCGGCGTATAAGGCCGCACGCCCTTGACCTTTTCAACCGTGGAATCGATCCAGAATAGGGGTGCGATTTCCACCAGACCGCCGATCATCACGGCGATAAGGGCGAGGAGGCCAAGCAAGCCGACATTGCGTTCCAGCTTGCCATGATCGAGTGCCTTGAATGCCATGGTCAAATCTCCTTATTCGGCGGGCACAGCGACCAGCGGACGGTCAGCTTCCGGATCATAGGGGGTTTCGGTCATCGACCGTTCGGTCCGGATGTTGCCGGCAATCGTCTGCCACACATTATAGACCATGATGATGGCCCCAGAGAGATAGAGCAGCCCGCCCGTTGCGCGGATGAGATACATCGGGTGCATGGCAGCTACCGTTTCCGCGAAGGAGTAAACCAGATAGCCGTCCGCCCCATATTCGCGCCACATCAGGCCCTGCATGATGCCCGCAACCCACATCGACGACGCGTAGAGCACGATGCCGATGGTCGAGAGCCAGAAGTGCCAGTTGACCATCCGCAGCGAATAGAGCCGGGGGCGACCCCAAAGGCGCGGAACCAGATAATAGAGGCTGGCAAAGGTAATCATGCCGTTCCAGCCCAAAGCGCCGGAATGGACGTGGCCGATCGTCCAGTCGGTATAGTGCGACAGGCTGTTGACGGCCTTGATCGACATCATCGGACCTTCAAAGGTCGACATGCCATAGAAAGCGAGCGCCATCACCATCATGCGGATGATGGGGTCGATGCGGATCTTGTCCCAAGCGCCATTCAGCGTCATCAGGCCATTGATCATGCCACCCCAGCTGGGCATCCACAGCATGACGGAAAAGACCATGCCCAGCGTCTGCGCCCAATCGGGCAGCGCCGTGTAATGCAGATGGTGTGGCCCCGCCCAAATGTAGAGGAAGATCAAAGACCAAAAGTGGATGATCGACAACCGGTAAGAATAAACCGGCCGCTCCGCCTGTTTGGGCACGAAATAATACATCATGGCCAGGAAGCCTGCGGTCAGGAAAAAGCCCACCGCATTATGCCCATACCACCATTGGGTCAGCGCATCCTGCACGCCCGCAAAGGCCGAATAGCTTTTGGATCCAAGGAAGCTGACGGGCACCGTCAAATTGTTCACAAGGTGCAGCATCGCAACCGTGATGATGAACGACAGGTAAAACCAGTTCGCCACATAGATATGGGGTTCGGACCGCTTGACGATGGTGCCAACAAAAACGGCCAGATAGGCGACCCAGACGACCGTCAACCACAGATCGACATACCATTCGGGTTCGGCATATTCGCGGCCCTCGGTGATGCCCATCAAATAGCCGGTCGCCGCCAGAACGATGAACAGCTGATAGCCCCAAAAGACAAATCGGGCGAGCGCGGGAAAGGCCAGTCGCGCCCGGCAGGTGCGCTGCACGACATAAAAGCTTGTCGCGATCAGCGCGTTGCCGCCAAAGGCAAAGATCACGGCTGAGGTGTGCAAGGGCCGAAGCCGCCCAAAGGTCGTATATTCCAACCCAAGATTGAGCGCCGGAAAGGCCAGCTGCAAGGCGATATAAAGCCCCGCCAGAAAGCCCGCCATGCCCCAAAACAGGGTCGCAATAACGCCCAGCCGCACCAGATCATCATCATAGCGCGACGCGGCGCCCTTGGGCTGCACAAAATGGCCCAGTCGGTAATCAAACCCAGCATTGGACGCAAAAGCCGCAATCAGCGCGGCCACGCACATGATGGACATATGCACCGAAAATCCGGTGTCCACGCCAAAGGCCGCTGCCAGAAAAGCAATAAAAGCGGCGAGATACCATGCCCCGCCGCGTAAAATGACTTCTTCCATCGTCTTTCCCCGAGAGGCCGCCCGATGCGGCTTATCCCGGTGCGATCTTTCGCACTGCAACACGGGAAGGACATTGACCTAGGTCAAAAGGACGAGGGCGCTAACGTACATTGGAATGGGATTCCTCTCGGAAAAAGAGGGTGTGACCGCGTTCCGAGGGCAGTTTACCTTCAGGTGTTCCAAAGAAACTTGACTGATGGGAAGTTTTGAACCTGAATATTAAAAATTGTAGATAAAATTCCGATAGTCAAAACCAGAAACTATCTTTTCACCATTCTCTTTTTTATTTCGATATATATATCGTAAATAATCATGGAGAAAAGCATAGAGAGGCCGAATCTGGTCAGTACCTCATTCCCACTTACTAGATATGCGCCGGATAGAAGAGGAATGTAAGCAAATCTTCTCCATCGATTGAGATATTTATTCTGACTTTTGAGAAAATCATTTATTTCCTGAACCATTTGTTACTCGCTTCAAGGAAAAAATCGCATATCAACATTCCAAAACAGATCGCTAAACTGGACCTCTTCAGTTCGGGATTGTCACCTGGAACAAACTGAAGCCCCAACAATACGGGAATATATAAGAAACGGAAAACAAATCCCTTCATTGCGAACCGCGCTACACCAGAACAAAATATTCAACTGATTTACATCATTATTGAATATGATTCAACACTCATAACATGTGATCATGTACTTGATAAATGAGGTGAATACAAAAAACATCGCCAATCAAAGATAGCGGTTTGAAAGAGAGTCTCATTCAACAGCGTCAAAAATATCAGGCAGCGCTGCTGCGTGCCACGCTGCTAAATCACGCAGCGGACGCAAGCTGCTCCAGTCGGCGGCGGTCCTTGATCACGACGCGGCGACGATCGGGGAGTTCGATCATGTCCGCATCTTTCAGCTTGGTGAGCTGGCGGCTGACCGTTTCAATCGTCAGGCCAAGGACATCGCCCATTTGCTGACGATCCATCGGCAAATCAAAAGCGTCGAGAAAGGGCGCGATGGCCGCGCAGCTGGAACTGCCCAGCCGATTGGACATTTCCAAGAGCAGCGTCGCGATGCGCTCACTTGCGGTCTTGCGGCCCAACAGCATCATCCATTGCCGGGCGCGATCCAGCTCATCCAGCGTGCGCTGGAGCAGCTTGTGCTGAAGGTCTGGATGGTCCTTGGCAAAGCCATCAAAGGCCGACCGGGTAAAGATGCACACCTCCGCCTCGGTCAGCGCGGTCACGCCATAAGGGCTTTCCTTGCCGAAGGGCCGACCAATAAAGTCTGACGGAAAGACAACGCCCACAATCTGTTCACGGCCGTCCGCCGTGGAGACCGACAGCTTCAGCACGCCCTGAATAACATTGGCGACGACCAGCGCCTCATCGCCTTCCCAAACAAGCGTCTGGCCGCGCTGAACCATCTGTTTGCGGCCCAGCTTGGACAAAGCAGCCAGTTCATCGGCCGACAGGGCCGAACAAATGGCCCGGTTCCGGACCAGACAGGCATCGCAATCCGACATCCCCCTTCGCTACAGGAAAGTAGCTTGGCGGTTCAACCAAAATCACAGGTTTTTGATCGCCTTACGCGATGTGGGTGCCAAAGCCGCGCCGTTAACCTTCAATCTGGCTCGACAAGGCGCCCAAAAGCGGACGTAATCCGGCCTTTGGGAAGGACTCTGATATGCGCCGCCGCCTCCTGCCGCTGATACTATTTAGTCTGGCACCCGCCGCCCATGCCGGGCCGGGGCCAGCCAGCCCTGCCTTTCGCATCGCAGAAACCGGGCAAGGATTTGAGCGATTGGCCGATGCTGTGGCCGCGATTGGCAGCGGCGATGGCACGATTGATATTCAGCCTGGCACCTATCGCCAATGCGCGGTCCAGACCGAAGGGCGGGTCGCCTATCGGGCAGTCAAACCCGGCAGCGTCATCTTGGATGGCGTGTCTTGCGAGGGCAAGGCCGGGCTGGTGCTGCGGGGCCGCGCGGCCCATGTCGAAGGCCTGATCTTCCAGAATTTCCGGGTGCCGGATCGCAATGGCGCTGGCATTCGACAGGAAAGCGGCAGCCTGACGGTGATGGACAGCCTGTTTCGCGATTCCGAACAGGGCATCCTGACTGCGGACGACCCGCAAGCGATGCTGCGCATTGACCGCGTCACCTTTCGGGGGCTGGGGGGATGCCCCAATGGGATGTGCAGCCATTCCATCTATGCAGGCAATATCGGTGAAGTGGTCGTCACCCGATCTCGCTTTGAGGCGGGGACGGGCGGCCATTATCTGAAATCACGGGCAACGCGGATCACCGTGACCGATACCAGCTTTGACGACAGCCATGGCAGCGCCACCAACTATCTGATCGACCTACCCGCCGGCGCAACTGGGCTGATCGCCCGCAACGTCTTTGTCCAAGGCCGCTTCAAGGAAAATCATGGCTGCCTGATTGCCGTTGGGGCCGAACAACAATTGCATCCATCCAATGGCCTGACCATCCGCGCCAACCAAGCGACCATCGCGCCCGGTGCCGACTTCTCAACCAGCTTTGTCGTCAACTGGACACCCGACCCGTTGATCATGTCTGGCAATCAACTGGGGCCGGGCATTCAGCCCTATCAAAAGCGCTAGGGGCAGCTAGAGGCTGGCCCGGCTTCCAGATCAAGGCACCGCCCATCGACCGATCCGGGCGCGATGGGCAGGCCCACCAGCCCTGCCAGCGTCGGCAGGATGTCCACGGTTTCAACCGGCTGCGGCTGTTCAAAGGGTGTCATCCCCTTGCGCCAGAACAGGATGGGCACGCGCCGATCATAATCCCACGGGCTGCCATGGGTGGCGACAAAGCCGCGAATGCCCGCAGGCGCCGGCTGCTGCCCATTGTTCAGCGCAATATAGATGTCGCCCGTCCGCTCTGGCACGAAGGAAGCACGGATGCGTTGCGCGAGCGTCCAGAGCGCGGGATTGCCCGATGGGGTGGGCAGCAGGGCAATCTCTGCCTTGGTAAAGGCCCCGGCAATCTGCCCCTTGAACTGGGCTTCCAGCGCCGCCTTCAGCCAGGCGGCGGCTTCGGCGCGGCGATCCACGGGCACATTGGGCGTGAACCAATAATCCCCGCCCAGCGCCCGGTTTTCCACCAGTGACCCTTGCCAGCCAAATTGCTTGGCCAGCATTTGCGATAAAACGGGGGCGGCCAACATCATCGGCGCACGACCGGCCGCCGGATAGGCATTTTGGGCGTGCCGTTCCGGCGCATCAAAGCCCCCATGGTCGGCCGTCAGCGCCACGACATAATCGATTTTCTGACGGTCCAGCGCGTCGAAAAACTTGTCCAGCCGCGCATCCAGCGACAGCATTTGACCGCACATTTCCGGCCCCTCTGTGCCATAGGCATGGCCGATATAATCCGTCGCCGACAGGCTGATGGCCAGCACGTCCGTGCCCGCCTTTTGGCCAAGATGGTTGGCGGCCACCATATTTTCCGCCAAGTCCAGCGTCGCCAGATCAAGTGCGCGGGTGGTGCGGAAATCCTTGGCGGCATTTTCCGGCGTATCGGTGCGCGGCCCCTCTTCCGCGCCGCGCCCAATGGTCAGTTTGCCCACCGCGACGGGTTGAACCTTGGCAAGGCATTGGGCCGGCAAGGGCGGAATGACAGGCTTGGCCAGCCATTGGCCGATACGCGCATTGACGGCATCCAACAGGGGCACGTCGGCCCGCAATTGGGCGGCGTCAGTCGATGCGTAAGAGGTGAAGCCCTTGGCGCGCCAATCATACCAAAGCGTCTGGTCGGCATGGCGGCCCGCCATCAGCACAGCGCCCCGATCTTTTCCCGAAATGGCAAAAACGCGCGTCTGATTGCCGGGCACGGCCTTCATCCGGTCCCCCAGCGTCTGCCAGTCGGCGCTCAGATGCTTGAGAGAAACAATATAGTCATCATGCGTGCTGCCGGGGACATCCTCATCCTCAACGCAGTAGATTTCGCCAAATTTTTGGCCGCGCATCCCAAACCAGTCATTGGCGGCAATGCCAGCGCGGCTGGGGTGAATGCCGCTGGTGATAGTGGAATGACCGGGGCAGGTTTCGGTTGCGGCATGGCTTTGATACCCGCCCGGAAAAACAACCCCCTGCGTCATCCGCTTCAGTCCGCCGCTATATTTGCCCCGCCATTCGGCAAACAGGTCGCTCGAAAACTGGTCGACGGAAATCGCGACAATAAGCTTGGGCGGTGTTGCGGCCGGGCCCGCAGCCAGAGCAGGCATTGACGACGCCATCGCGATGGCAACCAACCAAGGGGCGAACCTCATCCAAAGTCTCCTGTGTTTCTCTTGCCGCTTTGGCTATAGGGCAAGGCATGACCTCGCAAGGCTTTTCCCTGCGCTTGATGCGCGACATTTTGATGACCCTGTTGACACTGGCCGTGGGACTGGCAACCCCAGCCCGGGCGCAAACGCACATCACCGCACAGCTGGTGGCGGAAAGCCAGTCCCCAAAGCCGGGCGATACAATCATGCTCGCCCTAGATATGCAGCCCGAACCGGGCTGGCATGGCTATTGGGTCAACCCGGGAGATGCGGGGGTTGGCATCCGCCTGGATTGGTCGTTGCCCGCCAATGTGCAATTGGGGCCGATCCGCTGGCCTGTGCCCGAGCGGTTGATTGTTGCCGGCCTGATGAACCACGTCTTTAATGGCGACCATGCCCTGCTGTTGCCACTAACCCTGCCCCGCAACATCGCGCCCGGCACAAGCTTGCCCATTCGGGCAGAGGCGCAATGGCTGGCCTGTACCGACAAGATTTGCGTGCCGGAACGCGCCACCCTGACGCTGACGCTGATCGCCGGCGATGGGACAATTCGCGCGGAGGATCGCGCCCGATTTGATCGCTGGCGCGCGCGACTGGCCGTGCCATTGGGTGCGGCGGGCACGTTTCAAAAGGATGATAGCAAGCTGCGGCTCGCCATTCCCATCCCCGCCAATGTGACCTTGCCAGACCCTTGGTTCTTTGCCGAAACGGAAGAGGCGGTGCGCTACGCCGCCCCGCAACGCATCACCCGGGTGGGCGACCAGCTTATCCTTGAAACAGAAGCCAAGGGGCCGATCACGGCCTTATCCGGCGTGTTGGCGACAGGCGATGGGCGCGGCTTTCGCTTAACGGCCAGCCCCGGCCTTGTGCCCGCACCCGATGCATCGCCCTTGTGGCAAACGATCCTGATTGCTCTGGCCGGTGCCATGTTGGGCGGCTTGCTGCTGAACGTCATGCCCTGTGTCTTTCCGGTCATCAGCCTGAAGGCGCTCAGCCTTGCGCGGGCCGGTGGCGATGCGCGGACCGCCAAGCTTGAAGCACTGGCTTATGCCGCAGGTGTCATCCTGACCTGCCTGTTGCTGGGCGGGTTGTTGCTGGGGTTGCGCGCAGCGGGTGTCGCGGTGGGCTGGGCCTTCCAGTTGCAGGAACCGCGCGTCATCTTGCTGTTGCTGCTGCTGTCGTTGGCGATTGCGCTGAACCTTGCCCATGTCTTCCACCTGCGCGGCTATGGCGGGGGAGAAGCGCTGGCCGGACGCGATGGTGTGGCGGGCGCTTTCTGGACTGGCGTGCTGGCAGCCTTTGTCGCGACGCCGTGCACCGGGCCATTCATGGCAGCGGCGCTTGGCGCGGCGCTTGTTTTGCCACTTGCTGCAGCCCTCGCCATTTTTGCCGGGCTTGGCCTTGGCCTTGCCCTGCCGTTTTTGTTGATCGGCTATGTGCCCGCGTTGCGCACGCGGCTGCCCAAGCCGGGGGCGTGGATGGCAAAGTTCCAGCTTGGCCTCTCCGTCCCGATGTTTCTGACGGCGGCGGCGCTGCTTTGGCTCTTTTGGCGTCAAACGGGCGAAACCGGGCTTTGGATCGGGGCTGGCGCCTCTTTTGCCCTTTGCCTTGCGTTGATCGGCATTGGTCGCCGTCAAGCCTGTGGCCAGTCAGCGGCCCTATCGGGGGCAGCGGTTCTGGTGGCAAGCCTCGCCTTGGCTTCCGTCATCCCCAGCACGGCCCTTGCGCCGCGCACGATCGACCAGGTCCAAGGCGAAGTATTTAACGCGGCGCGACTTGCCCAGTTACGGGCCGAAGGCCGCCCGGTATTTCTGTATTTCACCGCCGATTGGTGCCTGACGTGCAAGGTGAATGAACAGACGGCCATCGACCGGGCGGAGGTGCGCGCCGCCTTTGCCAAGGCGGGCGTGGTCACAATGGTGGGGGATTGGACCAATGCCGATCCCATCATTGGCCGCTTCCTTGAAGCACAAGGCCGGTCGGGCGTGCCGCTTTATCTTTATTATGCCAAAGGGGCGCCACCCAAGGAACTGCCTCAGGTTCTGACGCCCACGATGCTGACCGAATTGGTTGCGCCTTAAGCCAAATCTGCCCGCACAAAATCAGCGCAGCGTTCCCCGATCATGATTGTGGGCGCATTGGTATTGCCTGAAACAACGCGCGGCATGACAGAGGCATCGGCCACATAGAGCCCCGCAACGCCGCGCACCCGCAGCTGCGGATCGCACACCGCCTGATCGTCGGACCCCATGCGCGCTGTCCCAACCGGGTGGTAGACCGTATCGGCACGATTGCGGATCAGGTCGTCCAGCGCGGCATCATCCTGAAGCGGCGTCGCGTGACGATCCACGCCCTGATGCTTGGCGAGCGGCGGGGCATTTGCAATGCGATGCACCAGCTTCACGCCGGCACGCAGCACGTCCAGATCGCGGTCATCATCCAGAAAATTAGGGTCAATCAGCGGCGCGGCCAATGGGTCTGCACTTGCCAAGCGCACCGTCCCACGGCTTTCCGGGCGCAGCACGCAGACATGGATGGAATAGCCAACGCCCTTCACCGATTCCCGACCATGATCTTCCAGCATCGCGGGCACGAAGTGGAATTGCACGTCCGGCACCGCAACATCGGGCCGCGTTTTCGCAAAGCCGCCCGATTCCGCATAGGGTGTCGTCAACGTGCCGGTGCGCTTTGATCGCCATTCAAAGATCGACCGCAAGAACCGCAGCGATCCGGCCAGCGACGTGCCGGTAAAGACATCGCCGCCGGTCTTAAAGCTGGCGACATAATCAATATGATCTTGCAGGTTTGCCCCCACCTCTGGCCGATCGACCACCACGTTAATGCCATGGTCTTTCAGATGCGCGGCCGGGCCGATGCCAGACAGCATCAGCAGGTGCGGCGTGCCAAAGGCCCCGGCTGCCAGAATGACCGCCCGACGTGCAGTGATCGTCTTCGTGGATCGGCCCTGCCGGATGCGCACGCCCGTTGCCCGACCGTTTTCGATGACGATCTTTTCCACCACAGCGCCGGTTTCAACATGAAGCCGCCCGGCCGCCTGTTGCGGCAACACATAGGCCCGTGCCGCCGTCCAGCGCTCCCCCTGTTTTTGGGTGACCTGATAGATGCCAACGCCCTCAAATTTTTCGCCATTAAAGTCGGCATTGCGCGGCAATTGCAGCTCTGCTGCTGCATCGACAAAATCGACGCTGCCCGGATTGGGCCAAAGCTGGTCGCTCACGGACAGCGGACCTCTAGCGCCATGAAACGCATCTTCGCCGCGCACATTGCCTTCGGCGCGCCGAAAGACGGGAAGCACGTCTTGATAGCCCCAGCCGGTCGCGCCAAGCGCTGCCCAATTGTCATAATCCCACGCGCAGCCGCGCACATACAGCATCGCGTTAACGGCTGACGATCCCCCCAGCCCCTTGCCCCGCGGTTGATAACCCCGCCGGCCATTCAGGCCCTTTTGCGGCACAGTTTCAAAACGCCAATTGGACGGCTTGGGCAGGAAAGGCAGCATCCCCGGCGCGATGATCCGCCAGCTATTATTGGTCGAGCCCGCTTCGATCACGCAGACCGAATATTTGCCGTCTTCGCTCAATCGGCCCGCAGCAGCGCTGCCCCCGGATCCGCCACCAATCACGACGATGTCGAACGCGTCCATGCCTAGCTCTCCTGCCATTTCTTTCGGATCATATCGCTGGTTTCGCGGCTGCCGTCATGCGACCAGCCCGGCGGGCGCCACACATAACCCAGCTTGTGTCGCCAAGGGGCCGACCAAAGATCGCGCGCAATGCCGATCCATTCATGAAAGGACACCCAAAACAGGTTGAAGCTGCCCAGTTGCTTTACGATGCCATAACGGATCGGCTCGTCTGCCACTTCTTGGGTGAAGGTGCCGAACATCCTGTCCCAAATGATGAACACCCCGGCATAGTTGCGGTCCAGATAGCGCGGGTTGGTCGCATGATGGACCCGGTGGTGGCTTGGCGTGTTCATGACCGCTTCGAACCAGCGGGGAAAGCGGTCGACCGCCTCGGTATGAATCCAAAATTGGTAGATCAGGTTAAGGCCACCGCAGAAGAACAGCATCGCTGGATGGAAGCCCAGCCAGATCAAGGGCAGGCGAAAGATAAAGCCCAGCGCGATAAAGCCCGTCCATGTCTGGCGCAGCGCCGTCGACAAATTATAATGCTGGCTGGTGTGGTGGTTGACATGGCTGGCCCAGAACCAGCGCACCCGATGTGCCGACCGATGAAACGCATAATAGGCCAGATCATCCAAAACAAAGCACAGCACCCACGCCCAAAGTGCAAAGGGCAGCGTCATCAGGCGGTCGGCATAAACAGCCATGGCGATGGCCCACACACTGCCCGCGACAAGCACACCCGCCACCGTGCTGCCCAGCCCCATGGCCATGGAAGTCAACGTATCGCGCGGTTCATATTTTTCCGGTGCGCGCCGCTTGGCCCAAATCATCTCTAGAAAGATCAAAAGGATGAAGACCGGGACCGCATAATCCACCGGATTGGGAAATTTGCTGCTCATGCTGTCATCCTTAAGACCTTCGCCCAGCTTGCCGCTTGCGGCCCCAGATCAAACCGCGCGGGACCAAAAAACCGATCGTCCGGCGTAATGGTCAGCACGTGCTTGTCCAGCTCAACCTTGGTTGCGGCATCCAAAAGGCGTCCGGCAAACGCCGCGCCATGGGGACGCACCAATAAGGACCGCCCACTGGCATCGCGCATCAGTGCGCCGCCGCCCGACCGATCCAGCGAAATTTCCACAGGCTCAAACCCCGGCACGATCATGTCCGCCACAGATTTGGCATGGGCCGCATCCTGCAAGCGCGGCGTTCTGCCCAGCCCCAGCCATTTGGCAAAGCCGGCAAGCGCAAGGATCGCGGCCAGCGATGCGCCCAGCTTGGCCAGCAGCGCCATCATCCGGCGCGCGCCTTTAGCATATCCATCAAGGGCCGCACGGGCGACAGGTCATAACCGGCCTTCGCCGCCATATTGGTCAGCGCGTCCGGATCGCCCCCTTGCGCGCTTTCCGCCAGCGCCCAAAGCAAGGTAGATCGCGTGCCCGACCGGCAATAGGCCAGCACCTTGCCCTTGGCACCCGTCAGCGCCGCCACCATGGCGGCCACTTGCGGTTCGCTAAAGCCGCTATGGGTGACCGGGATTGCCACATAATCCAGGCCCGCTGCCCGCGCCGCCGCTTCAATTTCCGCCCCGGCGACCTGATCGTCCGATTCGCCTTCGGGACGGTTGTTGATGATCAGGGCAACGCCCTGTGCCTTGGCTTCCGCTACGGCATCGATGCCGATCTGCGGCGCGACCATGATGTCTTGCGTCAGCGTCCGAAACATTGCGCGTCTCCTTGCTAGAATTGCTTTAGAACAGCCAGAAACGCATCGCCATAGGCTTCAAGCTTGCGCGCGCCGACCCCCGTCACCAGCGCCATATCGGTGCGGCTCTTTGGTCTGATCTGGGCCATTTCGCGCAGCGTTGCATCATGGAAGATCACATAAGGCGGCACACCCGCTTCCAGCGCCAGATCCCGCCGGCAAGCGCGCAGCGCATCAAAGATTGGATCGGGCGGATGGTCACCCCCACGCGGTTTGCGGGCGGATGCCTTTGCCCGGGCGGGCGCCAACACAAGCTCGACCGGGGTTTCCCCCTTTAGAATCGCGCGGGCTTCTGGCCCCAGCATCAGCCCACCATGTTCGGTCGTGCGCAAGGCATCGCGCACCAGAAGCGCGCGGCTGACGGGTTTCAGCATCGGCGCTTCGTCTGCCGATACAATGCCATAGACGGACAGGCGATCATGCTGCTGCTGAACAACGCGGTCATCCGCCCGGCCCAGCAGCACCCGCTCTACATGGCCCAAGCCATAGCTTTGTCCTGTACGATAGACCGCAGAGAGCAGCTTTTGCGCCAATTCGGTCGCGTCGGTGCTGGCCGGGGGCGCCAAGCAATTGTCGCAATTGCCGCACGCCTCTGGCGGGGACTCCCCAAAATGCCGCAGCAAGATCGCCCGACGACACCCCCCCGTTTCCACCAGCGCCCCCAAGGCCGCAAGCCGGGCGCGTTCGCCGGGCAGGCGGCGTTCCTCTACATCGGCCAACCATTGCCGGGCGCGCGCAAAGTCTTCCGCCCCCCAGAACATCTGTGCAATGGCCGGATCGCCATCACGGCCCGCACGGCCCGTTTCCTGATAATAGGCCTCGATCGATTTCGGCAGCCCGGCATGGAGGACAAAGCGGACATCGGGCTTGTCGATCCCCATACCAAAGGCGATGGTCGCCACCATCACCATGTTTTCGGACGCCACAAAATCTGCTTGATTGCGTCGCCGCACCTCCGGCTCAAGCCCAGCATGATAGGCGCGGACCGGACGGCCTGTCGCCATCAGCGCCGCCGCCAGCTTTTCCGTCCCGTCCCGCGACCGAGCATAGACGATGCCCGCGCCCGGCGTCGTGCGGATCACCTCTGCAATCTGGCGTGTGCCATTGTCCCGCGCCGAAATGGCATAGCGGATGTTGGGCCGGTCAAAGCCGGACACAATCATGCCCGAAACCGGGATCCCCAATTGGGCCAGAATATCCCCCCGCGTATGGGCATCCGCGGTGGCCGTCAGCGCCAAGCGTGGCACATCGGGAAAGGCATCCATTAAGGGGGCGAGCAGCCGGTAATCGGGGCGGAAATCATGCCCCCATTCCGACACGCAATGCGCCTCATCTATGGCGAACAGGCTGATCTGGCCTTCGGATAAAAGATAGCGAAACTCGGGCGAGGAGGCGCGTTCCGGTGCGACATAGAGCAGATCCAGATCCCCCGCGCGGAACCGGGCCATGGTTTCGGCGCGGTTATCGTCCACCGATGTCAGCGTTGCCGCGCGGATGCCAACCGCATCGGCGGCGCGCATCTGATCATGCATCAGCGCGATCAGGGGGGAAATGACAACGCACGTCCCCGACAACATGACCGCAGGCAATTGATAGCACAAAGATTTCCCCGCCCCGGTGGGCATGACGGCAAGGGTCCGCTCCCCAGCCATAACCCGCGCGATGACATCGGCCTGCACGCCGCGAAAGGCGCTAAAGCCGAAGGTCTTGTGCAGTTGATCCAGAAGCGCAGCGCTCATTCCGCCGCGACCGCACTTTCCTCGTCATCCTCGGCCTGCTGGCGCGCCCACATTTCGGCATAAAGGCCGGACGCCTTCAGCAAATCGGCATGGTTGCCACGTTCGGCAACGCGCCCGCCGTCCAGCACAATGATTTCGTCGGCATCGACGATGGTGGAAAGCCGGTGCGCGATGACAATGGTTGTCCGCCGGGCGGACACCTGATGCAGCGTTGTCTGGATTTCGGCTTCGGTGCGGCTATCAAGGGCCGAGGTCGCTTCGTCCAGGATCAGGATGGGCGGATCCTTCAACAGCGTCCGGGCGATTGCCACGCGCTGCTTTTCCCCGCCGGACAATTTTAGCCCGCGTTCGCCAACCTGTGTTTCATATTGCTGGGGCTGAGACGCAATAAAGCCATGGATTTGCGCGCCGCGTGCGGCCGTTTCAATGTCGGCAAGGCTCGCGCCGTCGCGGCCATAGCCGATATTATAGCCGATGCTGTCGTTAAACAGCACCGTATCCTGCGGGACAATGCCAATGGCCGCGCGCAACGAAGCCTGCGTCACCGAACGGATATCCTGCCCGTCAATCGCGATGCGACCGCCGGTCACATCATAAAAGCGATAGAGCAGCCGGGCGAGCGTCGATTTGCCCGCACCCGAGGGGCCAACCACGGCCAGCGTCTTGCCCGGCGGGATTGCAAAACTGACCCCTTTGAGGATCGGACGGTCCGGCTCATAGGCGAAGGACACATCCTCAAAGGCAAGGCCTGCGCCCGCAAGGTGCAGCGCGGGCGCGCCGGGCGCATCCTTGACCTCGGTATCGGTGTCGATCAGGTCAAACATCGCAGCCATATCGGTCAGGCCCTGCCGGATCGTGCGATACACCATGCCCAACAGATCCAGCGGCCGGAACAATTGGGCCAGCAACGTGTTGACGAAGACGACATCGCCGGTTGTGAACTGGCCCTTGGACCAGCCCCAGACGGTGAAGGCCATCGCGCCTGCCATCAGCGCATTGGTGATGAAGGACTGGCCGATATTCAGCCATGCAAGCGAGTTTTCGGACCGCACCGCCGCATCGGCATAACGCCGCGCAACCTTGCTATAATAGTCCGTTTCCCGCTGTTCTGCGTTGAAATATTTGACCGTCTCATAATTCAGCAGACTATCAACCGATCGCGCGACGGTGGCTGTATCCAGATCGTTCATTTCGGCACGCAGCGCGTTGCGCCAGTCCGTCACCTTCTGGGTGAACAGAACGTACAGGATCACCATCGCCAGCGTTGCAACCACAAGGCCAAGGCTGAACTTCGCCCAGAAAATCGCCATGACGGCGGCCAGCTCGATGACCGTCGGCGCAAGGTTGAAGAGGAGGAAATACAGCATCACATCGATGCTTTTCGTCCCCCGTTCGATCACCTTGGTGACCGCGCCCGTCCGCCGTGCAAGGTGAAAGCGCAGGCTTAACTGATGCAGATGGCCAAAGACATGTTCGGCCAGTCGCCGAGTTGCATCCTGACCAACACGTTCAAACACGACGTTACGCAAATTGTCGAACAACACACCGATAAACCGCGCGCCGGCGTAGGCCGCAACCAGCGCGATGGGCAGCAGCACCTCGGCCCGCAGGTCGGGCGTCATCCGGTCAATCGCACGGCCATAGACAAAGCCCATGCTGAGCTGAATCCCCTTGGACGCAACAACCAGCAGCATCGCCAGCACAATCCGTCCGCGCAGGCCCGGCGCGTCCTTGGGCCAAAGATAGGGCAAGAAGCGGCGCATGACCGCAAAGTCGAGGCCGGAATTGTCCGCAGGCTCTGGAGATTGAGGAGGCATGGCTCGTCCCTAGATCATCTCAAGGGACAAAGGAAACAGCGGCTTTGAGGTCTGTGCTGATTTCAACTGAAAAACGGGGCAGCAACCTCTGCGCGGACACGGGCGATCCGGCCCGAAGCCTTGTCGATCATCGCCCATGTTGTTTTGGCGCGCACCACAAGCTTGCCCGCCGCATCGGTGAATTCAACATTGCGATCAAAGCGCGCGCCCTTGGGCATATCGCTGATCCATGTCCGCGCGGTCACGGGTTCGCCGGGGCCAACATTGCCAAGATAGTCAATCTCATGCCGGACGACGACCCAGATAAAGGCCGCCTGATCCTCCGCCCGCGCCACTGCGGACCAGTGCGCGGTCGCCATATCCTGAACCCAGCGCACCCACACGGCATTGTTCACATGGCCAAGTTCATCAATATCGCCGGGCTCTGGCGTGATCGTGCGCGTGAAATCGGCCATCGCCTCAGCGGGCCATCCCAAGCTGCCACAGGAAAAAGGCATATTCCTCCGCATCTTCGCGCAGCGCATCGAAGCGGCCCGATTTACCCCCATGGCCCGCACCCATATTCGTCTTGAGCAGCAAGACATTTTGATCCGTCTTGGTTGCACGCAGCTTGGCCACCCATTTGGCGGGTTCCCAATAAGTCACGCGCGGATCGTTCAGCCCGCCCGTCACAAAAAGCGGCGGATAGGCTTGCGCCGTCACATTATCATAGGGGCTATAGCTGCGGATCAGGTCAAAAGCGGCCTTGTCTGCAATCGGGTTGCCCCATTCGGGCCATTCGCCAGGCGTCAGCGGCAGGCTTTCATCCAGCATGGTGTTGAGCACATCGACAAAGGGCACATGGGCCGCGACCGCGCCCCATAGGCCCGGATCGCTGTTGACGACCGCGCCCATCAATTCACCCCCAGCTGATCCACCGGCCGCGACAATCCGGCCCGGTCGGGCAAACTGGTGCGCCACCAGCCCTTTGGCCACATCCACAAAATCGTTGAAGGTGTTGGTCCGCTTGGTCAGCTTGCCATCGAGATACCATTGCTGGCCCAAATCATCGCCGCCACGAATATGGGCGATGGCATAGGCAAAGCCCCGGTCCAACAGCGACAGCCGCAGCGCCGAAAAGCCGGGCGGCATCGCATAGCCATAAGCGCCATAGGCATACAGGTAGAGCGGGCCGTTACCGTCTTTCTTAAAGCCCTTTTTGTAAACGACAGAGACAGGGACCTTCACGCCATCCCGGGCGGTAATTTCCAGACGTTCTGTTTCATATTGGCTGGCATCATAACCGCTTGGAATTTCCTGAACCTTCAGCGTCGTCATCGCGCCAGTGGAAATGTCATATTCCAGCACGGTGTCCGGCGTAACCATCGATTCATAGGTCAGGCGCAGCACCTTCACCCGATATTCGGGGTTGTCGTCCAGCCCGGCAGAATAGCTCGCCTCTGGAAAGGCGATGCGCTTGGGCTTGCCGCCCGCATAGGGGTGGATTTCCACTTGATCGAGGCCGTTTTCCCGACCTTCCACCACGAAGAAGTCAGTAAAGGTCGTGACCGCCGTCATGTAAAAATCAGGGCTTGGGGCGATGCGTTCAGTCCATTCGCCCGGTGCGTCGAGGGTTGCCGTCACCAACCGGAATTGGGGGCTGGTGTCATTGGTGTGGATGAAGAGCGTGCCCTGATGGTCCTCCACATCATATTCCACGCCCTTTTGGCGCGCCCGAACCAAGATAGGCTTTGCCAAGACATCCTTGGCCGGGATCAGGCGGACTTCGCTGGTTTCATGGTCGCCTGCCGTCAGCAAAATCCAGTTGCGGCTTTGCGTCATGCCAAGGCCTGCCTGAAAGCCCTGATCGGGCTCTTCATACAAAACCCGATCGGTCTTGGGGTCGCTGCCCACGACATGGATCATGATCCGGTCGATGCGCCAGTTTTCATTCGCCAAGCCGTAGAGAAGATATTTGCCATCAGCGGAGAAGACGAAGCTGCCCAAGGTGCCGGGAATTTCATCCGGCAGGTCCTTGCCCGTCGCCAGATCGCGCAGATGGATGGTGAAACGTTCCGACCCATTGGTGTCGGTGGCATAAGCAAGCAGCCGATCATCTTCGGTCAGCGCAACCCCGCCCAGCCGGAAATATTCCTTGCCCTCGGCCAAGAGGGTTTCATCCAGCATCACCTCATCCGCGCCGCCCGACACGGGCTTGCGCATCCACTGCTTATATTGCGCACCCTTTTCGAACCGCCGCCAATAAAGATAGTCGCCGTCCTTCTGGGGAACGGAAGCGTCATCTTCTTTCAGGCGGCCCTTCATTTCCTGAAAGATCGTTTCCACCAAGGGCTGGTGCGGCGCCATCTGGCTTTCGAAATAGGCGTTTTCGGCCTTTAGATAGTCCAGAACCTCTGGATCCGTAACGACCGGATAACCGGGATCACGCAGCCACGCATAGGGGTCTTCTATGCGGTAGCCATGGCGTTCATAGGCATGGGGCTTGCGCGCGGCGACCGGCGGTGTGGCAGGATCTGAGGGCATAGACGCTTTCTTTACAGGCTTTGAGGGCGAAATGGGTGCAGCCAAGGCCGGGGCAAAACCCGTTTGAGCAAAAACCAAAAGGGATCCGAGAAGGGCCAAGAGTCGCATGGTCGTGACATTGCCATGGCCCGGCCCAAAACCAAGCGGAAAAATTGCGCCTCGACGCTTAAGGCGTCGTCCGCTTGGCCCGCGCTTCGGCAATGGCGGCCTTTAGAGCGTCATAACCAACGGCCCCAACCAAAACCTTGTCGCCCACCACCCAAGCCGGCGTGCCCGACAGGTCCAAATCACGCTGCAATTGCAGGTTGGTCGCCAATGCTTGTTCCACGGCCGTGCTGGTCAAGGCTTTGGGATCAATCGTCAGCTTGCGGCGGATCGTCTCCAAGCCCTGCGCGGTTGGCCGGCCCGACGCATAAAGCGGCTTGTGCATCTGGTTGAACTTGCCCGCCATCGCCGCCGCGACGGACAAGCGGGCCGCTGCCAGACTTTCTTCGCCCAACACAGGCATATCGCGATAGACCACTTTCAGCTTTTTGTCCTCGGCCAAAAGCTTGTCGACATCCGCGATGGAGGCTTTGCAATAGCCGCAGGCATAATCGAAAAATTCAACCAGAACGACATCGCCGTCTGCCGCCCCTTCCCACGCATCGCCGATGGGCGTTTCAATCTGGGCACGGTTGTCCGCCACGGTCTTGCCCAGCTGGCGCGCGCGCAGATTCTCAATCGCTTCAGGCAGAATTTCCGGATGGGTCAGGATGTATTCGCGCACGATTTTTTCGATCGCCGCGCGATCCGTCAGGCTGACCGGCTGTGATGCCGTCACGCCCAAGACAGCACCCCCTGCCCCCAAAGCTGCGGTCAATACGGCAATGCCGATCATCTTGCGTCCTTCCTTCACTAACGGCGCCCCCGCGAATTCTCCAACTCGTTACGGGACGCCATGGCAATGTCTTGCGCGCGGATCCAATCGGGCGATCCCTGCGGGATCCCAGCCATCGCCGCTTCGGCACTTTGCAAGGCCAGTCGGGGCTGACCAATTAGGCTATACCGCTCCGCCGTTGCCAGTTGGGCACGGGGCAAATCGCCGTCATGTTCATAGACGGTTCCCAATTGATACCAAGCAAAGGGGTTTTCATTGTCCTTGGACACCGCAGCCTTCAGCACCCGTGTCGCCTCAGCATAATTGGCTTTGTCTTCGGTTGCGATCAGCGCATGGCCAAAAAGCGCGGCGATCAGCGGCTGCGATAGCGTGCGCGCATTCGCCTCGCGCAGGACAGGCAGGGCGTCTTTAGGCCGACCAGATTCCAACAGGATCTGACCCTTTAGTTCCAGAAAATAGGGATCATGGGGAACAGCGCGCAACAGCGCATCCGCCTCTTCCAGCGCCTTTTCGGGATAGGCGCTGCGATGCCAAGCATAAGCACGGGCATAGCGCGCCGGAATGGAGGTGTCGGTGACGGGATAGGCCTGCAACGTCTCCGTCGGGTCCGACACAAAGCCCTTCAGCTTTGCCTTGATGCGCTGAAAACGGGCCTCCAGCGCCGGGTCTGTCGGCTTGTTCCACGCCGGGTCCTTTTGCAGCACGTCCTGCAAGGCGGCGATACGCTCCCCGGTCAGCGGGTGGGTCCGGCCATAGCTGTCTTCCTGCGGAATGGCATATCGAAACTCAACATTTTGCAGCGTCTTGAAAAAACTGATCATGCCCTGACCACTGACACCAGCCTTCGACAAATAGCTGGCGCCTGCGGCATCCGCTGATGATTCCTGCGTGCGCGAAAAGGCCAGAAACTTGCCCATAGCGGCTTGCTGTCCGGCCGCCAAAATCCCCGCGCCCGCATCGCCTGCACCCGCTGCAATGGCGGCGGCACCCAGCAACAGGCTGAGGATGGAAATGCCCGTTGCGGCTTTCATGCCCTCATCCATACGAATGACATGGCCGCCCACAACATGGCCCAATTCATGCGCCACAACGCCCTGAACCTGATTGGCATTCTTTGCCGCGGCAATCAGCCCGGAATGCACATAGACAATCTGCCCGCCCGCAACGAAGGCGTTGATTTCCTTATCGTTGATGAGAACAATCTGCACATGGCGCGGCTCTAGCCCGGCCGCGCGGATAATATCTGCCGACATATCGGCAAAAAAGGCCTCCGTCTCGGCATCCCGCAGGATGGATTGGGCGGCGACTGGCTGAACACTGACGACAAGCGCTAGAACCAAGCAGAAAAAGCGGGTCAGAAGGGACGGGCGTCGCATAATCGACCTTTGCCCGTCCCTCCCTGAACCTGTGCTGAAAGTGCGCTTAGGCACCTTCGCCAAAGGTGCGCTGCCACCAACCGCGACGCGGCGGTTCAGCCGGGCCAGCAGTCGCTTCTGCGGCAGGTGCGTCAACGACCGGCGCATCCGCCGCCCCTTCTGGCGCAGCTTCGTCCTTTGGCTTGGCCTTGCGCGTGCGCGGCTTGGCCGGGGCTTCCTCAGCAATAGGGGCCGCATCGGCATCCGCCTTTTTCGCACGGGTGCGCTTGGGCTTGGCCGGTGCTTCCTCGGCAGGGGGGGCGTCCACGGCTGGCGCAACTGCCGCCGCTTCAGCTTCAGCATCGGCATCCGCCTTTTTGCGACGGGTGCGCTTGGGCTTTTCAGCCGGGGCATCCGCAACGTCATCCGTCACCGGCACTGCATCAACCACAGGCTCTGCAGCCGCTGGCTGCGCCTTGGTTGCACGGCGACGCGGCTTCTTGGCAGGGGCGTCATCCGACGTCGCGGCTTCCGCCTCAGGGGCCTCCGCCGGGGCGGCATCATCCGCACCCGCGGCTTCCGACGCGCCATCGCCTTCGGCCGACGTGCCGCCATTTTCTTCCTGCCGACGACGACCACCGCGACGGCCCCGACGAC
>JAHEGQ010000289.1 GCA_024645025.1 Sphingomonadaceae bacterium | reverse complement strand
GGGGCCCGGTTTTCCCCCGAATTGCTCCCTTGCGGCCCATCTTCAACCCGCATCAACTGCGAGGGGAAGGGCGCGACCAGCCGCGATGCTGTTTTCCAATCTGCGGCAAGCCACGTCGCCCAATCTTCAGGCGCAAGGATCATCGGCATCGCCTTGGGGTGCACCTTCGCCACCAGCGGGTTGGGCTGCGTCGTCAGAAACGCAAAGCTGGGCACTTCGCTGTCGCGGCAGATGCCTGCAAAGGCAAAGACCGGCAGGGATGGCACAGAAAACCAGTGCTGGGTCCGCGCGCCCGCCCGGCCGCCCCATTCCTGAAAGCTGGTCACAGGCACAAGACAGCGCGCACCCACATGGCGCAGCGTCCCGATCCAGAACGGGCTTTCCAGATTTCGGATATTGGTGATGGGCTTGTCACCCTTGGGCGGCGGCGGCACACCCCAAAGGCGTGGCACAATCGCCCGCACTTGATTGTCCTGCCGCACGATGACGGGGGCAGGCCTTCCCGGCGCGACATAGCCGCCTGTCCAGGGGTCAGCACCGACCTCTGCCGAAAAGACGTCACCCAGAATATCCGCTGAAACATCAAGACGATAGAGATTGCACATCGCGCTTCTTTGCGGCGGGTGCGCGGCCGGGTCAACGCCTCGCGCGCGCGCATCCACCTGACGCGTGCGCCACCTGCGCGTTCCCTTTTTCCGAAACGGAGGGGATTTCCATTGCACCCTGCCCGGGGGCCAACAAGGCTGTCGGTTCAGGCGATCCATCGTGCCTGACCAAACTGGGCGGAAGGCACCCCTCGCGCCTTCCGCCATTTTCTTTAGCGCCGACGACGCGCGCCTGTCAGGATCGGGACAGGGGGCGGAACGCCCGCAGAAAAGCGATAAAGGCCAGGGTGAACAAAGCGTCACCAACCAAGATAGGGACAATGGCCAGCGACAGTCGCCCCGCCATCACGGCCGGGACCATGATCGCCAAAACGCCAATCTTGCCAATTACCCCTGCCCACAAAACCGATCCCAATCGATCCGGCGCCCGGGCGATCATGGCATAGACAAGGCCAAAACAGCCGACGAGCAAGCTGACAATCCGGTCTGAATCGGATGTTGCAGGTGCGAACAGCGCCGGCAGCGCCACAAGGATGTTGTACGCCGCTGCCGCACGTAACATCCACACCCAACCGGGGGCGGTGCGGGTCGGTTCAGTGGTGATCATAATGGTCCTCTCCCTCTGCCGCAGCAGACTATCGAGGGCGGGTCAGGAAATCACGCGGAATGTCACGCGCCCGGCCCCGCCCCGAAACCGGGACAGGGGCGCGGGACGCGCGACGCTCAATCCCGTTCGCGGTCCCCTGCCCCCAGATACAACTCTCGCCCGGCTTCATCATAAACCTTGCTCATCTGCGCCATGCCGGCTTCTGCCTCTTCGGCGGCCACAAAGCCTTCTGCGCCCTGATTTTGCAGCTTGGCAAAATCCCGAACCTCTTGGCTGATCCGCATGGAGCAGAATTTCGGCCCGCACATGGAGCAGAAATGCGCCGTCTTTGCGCCTTCTGCGGGCAGGGTCTGGTCGTGATATTGCTCGGCCGTTTCAGGGTCGAGGCTTAGGTTGAACTGATCGCGCCAGCGGAATTCAAACCGGGCGCGCGACAGCGCATCATCGCGCACCTTGGCGGCCGGATGCCCCTTGGCAAGATCCGCCGCATGGGCGGCCAGCTTATAGGTGACAACCCCCACCTTCACATCGTCGCGGTCGGGCAGGCCCAGATGTTCTTTGGGCGTGACATAGCAAAGCATGGCCGTGCCATACCAACCGATCATCGCGGCACCGATGCCGCTGGTGATATGGTCATAGCCCGGCGCGATATCGGTCACGAGCGGCCCCAGCGTGTAGAAGGGCGCTTCGCCGCACGCTTCCAGCTGCTTGTCCATATTCTCCTTAATCTTGTGCATCGGCACATGGCCGGGGCCTTCGATCATCACCTGAACGTCCTGTTCCCAAGCGCGCTTGGTCAATTCGCCCAGCGTGTAGAGTTCGGCAAATTGCGCTTCGTCATTGGCATCCGCGATGGAACCGGGACGCAAACCATCGCCCAGCGAATAGGCAATGTCATAGGCCTTCATGATCTCGGTGATCTCGTCGAAATGCTCGTAGAGGAAGCTTTCCTTGTGATGCGCCAAGCACCATTTCGCCATGATCGACCCGCCGCGCGACACAATGCCCGTCACGCGCTTGGCCGCCAGCGGCACATAGGCCAGCCGGACGCCCGCATGGATCGTGAAATAGTCGACGCCCTGCTCTGCCTGTTCAATCAGCGTGTCGCGGAACACCTCCCAAGACAGGTCTTCGGCCACGCCGCCCACCTTTTCCAGCGCCTGATAGATTGGTACCGTCCCGATTGGCACCGGGGAATTGCGCAAAATCCATTCACGCGTGTCGTGGATGTTCCGACCCGTCGACAGGTCCATCACCGTGTCCGCGCCCCAACGGATTGACCAGACCATCTTGTCAACTTCCGTCGCGACATCCGAAGCCACCGCCGAATTGCCGATATTGGCGTTGATCTTCACCAGGAAGTTGCGGCCGATCGCCATCGGTTCGCTTTCGGGGTGGTTGATGTTGTTGGGGATGATCGCGCGCCCGCGCGCCACTTCGTCGCGCACGAATTCCGGCGTGACATAATCGGGGATGGCGGCACCAAAATCCTGCCCATCGCGGATATGGCCGCGCAGCATTTCGCGGCCAAGATTTTCGCGCTCGGCTACATATTCCATTTCCGGAGTGATGATGCCCTGCCTTGCATAGTGCATCTGGCTGACATTCATGCCGGGCTTGGCGCGCAGCACGGTTTTGCGAACATTGGGGAAAGGCGGCACGCCGCCCGACCGGTCCGGCCCCAGCTGGCCATTATCTTCCGGCTTTACCTCGCGCTGAACAACCTCTTCCACGTCGCCGCGGCCGCGAATCCAATCCCGCCGCAGTTCGGGCAGGCCCGCCGAAATATCAATCAGCACCTCTGGGTCGGTATAGGGCCCCGACGTATCATAGACGCGCACCGGCGCCTCGCCCGAGGAGGGCTCCAACTGGATTTCGCGCATCGCCACGCGATGCTTGCCGACATGAATTTTACGCGATCCTCGGATCGGGCCGGTGGTCACGCCAATTTCAGTGCGAGCGGAAATGTCTGCCAAAGCGCGTCTCCTCAATCATTTATCGAAGGGGGAAGACGGATTGGCGGGGCCAATCAACATGTCGTCCACTCCCTCCGCCGGTGCTAACCGGATCAGGTTCAGCGGGTCGTGTGGCGCTTACCCACACCTCTCAGCCAGAGCTGGCTCCCCGGGGATGACGCAGAGATAGTCCCTCCCCCCGCCCAAGGAAAGACGGGGCGCATAAATCTTTTTTTAGCGATGTCGTTTTACCAAGCGTCTCGGTGTCAGACGACCACGGGATGTGGCGGGTGGGGTTTGCGTGAAGGGCATCATGTTCAATGTGCTGGAAGACGTGCTGGGTGCGCAATTTGGTCCAGCAGCGTGGGATCAACTGCTTGTCGAAACCGGCACCCATGGCGTCTACGCGTCGCTTGGCACCTATGCCG
>JAHEGQ010000276.1:3132-3632 GCA_024645025.1 Sphingomonadaceae bacterium | reverse complement strand
GCAAACCCAATGCCGCGATTGGGGTCTGCCGAATAGCGCACGGGCGGCCGCATTTGGCGGATCATGCCCTCGCTTGGGTGTTCTGCCATCTGGAAAAAGCCGGTGGCCTGAAGGTGCGGGTTGTCGAAGATGTCGTTCAAATCTGCGACGGGCATCACCGGAAAATCATGGGCATTGAGAAGCGCTATCCAGTCAGCACTGCTGCGGGCTGGGGTCAGCGCCCCAATCCGGGCGTAGATGGCTGTCATATTCTCAAAGCGCCCCCGTGGCGTATCAAAGGGGGCCTGATGCAGAAATTCTGGATCGCCCAGCAGATCGAACAAGGTGACGATCTTGGCATCGGTGTAAGGCACAATCACAATATGCCCATCCGATGTAGGGAAGGGCTGGCGGGCAGGGTCCAATTGGCGGGGATAGCCGGGGGGACCAAGTGGAGGTTCAAACACCGCATCCTGCAAATGTTCGGTCAGCATAAAATTGGCAAAGCAATCGAGCATCGG
>JAHEGQ010000276.1:0-3122 GCA_024645025.1 Sphingomonadaceae bacterium | reverse complement strand
CCACCAGCAAGGCCTGCGCACCGTAAGTGCCGGAAACCTTGTCCGCGATCAGCGAGGGCAGATAGCGGGGGGTGGGATCGCCATCGACGCGCGAGAGGAGGGAGGTTGTCCCCGTCGCGGCCTGAATGACATCATCATATGCCGGCCAGTCCTTCCACGGCCCATCCTGCGAAAAGCCCGTGAAATGCGCGTAAATGATATCCGGCTTGATGGCTTTGACATCGTCATAGGCAAAGCCCAGCTTGGTGATGGCGCGCGCCCGGATGTTGTGGATGAAGATATCCGCCGTTTCGATCAATTTGCGCAGGACAGCGGCATCTTCAGGCTTTTTCAGGTCCAAAACCGCCGACTTCTTGCCACGGTTCACCGTCATATGGGTGCCGCCCATATAGGGGGTGTTCTTGAACTGGCCCATATAGCGGGGTGTATCCCCGCTGGGGCTTTCGATCTTGATGACCTCCGCACCCAAATCCGCAAGCATCTGGGTGGCATAGGGGCCAAAGATCACCGTCGATAAATCGAGGATGCGAATGCCTTCCAGCATCTTCATGCGCAAATGGCCTTTGCCTGCGTCTGGCCCTGCATATCCGCTCCTGTCTTGCATTTCATTGGGGGACACCCCCTTGCGTATGGACTTGAACTTCACCGGCGTTGACGTTCACGTCAAGGGTAAAGGACCGTGATTCGTCAGGAGACAGTGAAATGAAGGCCATCCAGATTCAGGCTCCCGCCTCGCTCGACAATTTGAAGCTGGTCGATCTGCCCGATCCGGCCCAGCCCGGCCCGGGAGAAATCACCGTCCGCATCCGGGCAAGCTCGCTCAACTATCATGATTTCGCCGTGGTCATGGGGATGTTGCCCAGCGCTCCCGGACGGATCCCAATGTCTGACGGCGCGGGGGAAGTGGTTGCTATTGGGGCAGGGGTAACGGATTATCAGCTTGGCGATGCGGTCGTATCGACCTTCTTTCCGGATTGGCTGAACGGCGATGCCGAAACCACCGCCTTCACCCGCGTGCCGGGCGATGGCCTGGATGGCTATGCGCGTGAAGTGGTCACCGCACCGACGACCTGGTTTACCCATGCACCCAAGGGCTATTCACATGCCGAAGCCGCGACCATCACCTGCGCGGGCGTCACCGCTTGGCGGGCCTTGGTTGTGGATGGTCAGATCAAGGCCGGGGCCACCGTTCTGGTGCAAGGCACCGGGGGCGTGTCCGTCTATGCGCTTCAACTCGCCAAGGCGATGGGCGCAACCGTGATTGCGACATCTTCCTCCGATGAAAAGCTCGCCCGGATGAAGGCATTGGGCGCAGATCATCTTATCAATTACAAGCAGGTGCCCGAATGGGGCGCCAAGGCGCTGGAAATCACAGGCGGGCGCGGTGTGGACCATGTTGTGGAAGTTGGCGGCTCTGGCACGCTGGACCAATCCATCGTCGCAACCCGCAATGGCGGTCATATTGCGATGATCGGCGTTCTTTCGGGCTTTGGCGGGCCGGTCAGCACGGCCACGCTGATGGCTAAGCAAATCCGCCTCATTGGCCTGACCGTTGGCAGCCACCAGCACCAATTGGAATTGATTACGGCGCTGGAAGCGACGGGCATCAAGCCCGTTCTCGACAAACATTTCCCGCTTGCCAATCTCGCCGATGCGTTCCGCCATCAGGCAGCGAACGCGCATTTTGGGAAAATTGTGGTCGACCTGTAACGCAAGATAGTGCGCATGGCGCCGCGCGCACCATTAGACGCGCGCGGCGCCAGTGCACGCCAATCCAATTCAACCCGCAGGAAGGTCATTGCCGCCTTTTACCATGCTGGTCCAAACCTCGGAAGCCAAAGCGGTGCCGGGAAAGAGGTTCTGCAAGACCTGAACGATCTTGGTAATGCTTGATATTGCTGGCCGGCCATGTCGGTCGATGCGCACGACCAACTAAACTTCGGGCTCGGCATCAAAAAAGTAGCTGGCGGACAGGGTGGGATTCGAACCCACGGTGGGCTTGCACCCACGCTGGTTTTCAAGACCAGAGCCTTAAACCACTCGGCCACCTGTCCTTCAAGGTGCGCCTTAGACGGGACAAGGGGCGTGGCGCAAGCGTTACGCCCGCCAGACTTGCAATCCTGGACCGTTCTGTCAGATTCTCCTGATGTTTGGCGTGACATTTGGACAGAAATGGTGGCAATCGGCCCGAAGGACAGGGGTCAGGGCCGTGATCGGGCTTAGCGCTACCGTCCTTTGTGCGCCCAGCTTTGCCCAGCCTTCCGACCAGGAGCGACTGGCCTTTAACAGCTTTACGCAGGAACTTCGGGGTCAGGCCCACGCAGCTGGTATTTCAGATGCAACGCTTGACCTTGTGATCCCAACTCTTGTTTTCCAACCCCGCGCAGTTGCACTGGATCGAGCCCAACCGGGTGGGCCACCCAACGGCCCTGTCCCAAAATTCGCGCCTTATCGGGCAACCCATGTTGATCCAGCCCGGATTTCCCGGGGGCGAAGCAGATACGTCTCTTTGCGCCCCTTATTGCAACGGGTCGAAGCTGAAACCGGTGTCCCCGAAGCGATCATGCTGGCTATTTATGGCCATGAAACCAATTATGGCGCGTTTTCAGGCAATTTTGATTTGCCCAGCGTCTTGGCCACGCTCGCTTTTGAAGGCCGACGGCGCGACCTTTTTTTGAAAGAGTTTATCGCAACCCTGCGCTTGATGGATATGGGTTTTCCCCGGTCGCGTCTGCGCGGCAGTTGGGCAGGGGCAACGGGCTATCCCCAATTTCTGCCATCCGTCTATCTGCGCGATGCCCGTGACGGGGATGGCGATGGCCGCGCCGATATATGGACCAGCGAGGCGGATGCGCTGGCATCGATTGCAAATTATTTTGCAAAGGCGGGGTGGCGCCGAGGCCAGCCTTGGGGCGTTGCGGCGCAAATCGCCTCATCTTTGGACTGGGATAGCCTTAGCCCGCAGGTCAAATCGCCCAATTGCCCGCGCGTTCACGGGCGACATAGCCGCTGGCAGACCGTCGCAGAATGGGCGGCCTTGGGTGTCCATCCGATACGGCCTGGTCTATCTGATCGCGATATCGTCTCTTTGTTCCAACCAGATGGGCCGGGCACGCCGGCCT
>JAHEGQ010000271.1 GCA_024645025.1 Sphingomonadaceae bacterium | reverse complement strand
AGGCGGCCCGCGACCTTGGTGCGAAAATTCATCAAGACACCGAGGTTCTGTCGGTCGCCCGCACCGCTTCGGGTGAGTGGCAGATCACCACGACGAAGGGGGTGATCACGGCGGAGCATGTGATCAGCGCGACCGGAAATTACGCGCGCCAAACCGGGGCGATGTTCGGGTTGGACCTGCCCTGCATTCCGATTCTGCACCAATACTGGATCACCGAAGCCGTCGGTGCGATCCGTTCCCGCAAGGCGGCTGGCCTGCCGGAAATGCCGATCCTGCGCGACGAGGCCTTTGAGGGGTATATCCGCGAGGAAGGCGATGGGCTGATGTTCGGCCCCTATGAG
This sequence comes from Sphingomonadaceae bacterium, assembly GCA_024645025.1. Classification (GTDB taxonomy): domain Bacteria; phylum Pseudomonadota; class Alphaproteobacteria; order Sphingomonadales; family Sphingomonadaceae; genus Aquisediminimonas. The sequence goes on along the minus strand of JAHEGQ010000271.1, from coordinate 3,305 downwards.
CGCCCGGAAAAGCTGCATTTGTTCGCAGAAAACGGGGTGCCGTCGTGGTTTGGCGCCGATCTGGTGGAAGAAGATTTCGACGCCGTTGCATGGAACTGGGAAGCGGCGATGAAATCTGTTCCCACGCTGGGCGAGGTTGGGATCAAAGCCAACGTGCGCGGTCCCTTCCAGATGACGCCCGATGAGCTTCCGCTGGTCGGCAAGGCTTGGGGGGGTGTCCCGAACCTGTGGCTGGCTGAAGGCGTTCCCGGAGGTATCTTGTGGGGGGCGGCCATCGGGCATTACCTGTCTGAACAGATTGTCGAGGGCGGCAACGATCTTGACACCTCGGCGTTGGATCCGCGCCGCTTTGGCGATTATGCCAACAAAAACTGGCTGAAACCAAAGATCATCGAAAGCTGGGGCACGCATGGGATGCAGCATTATCCTGGCGAAGAACGCGAAGCGGGGCGGCCCGGCAAAACCGCGCCGTCGTATGATTTTCTTGACCGCAAGGGAGCAGTCTGGGGTGTGTTGAACGGATGGGAACATCCCAACTGGTTCGCCCCCGAAGGCGTGCCGCAGGTCAACCAATCTGGTTGGCGCTGGACCCCGAAGGGGGTTTATGTGGGGCAAGAGGTCAAGGCGGTGCGCGAAACGGCCGGTCTGGTGGAAATGACCTTCATGTCAAAGTTCGAGGTCTTTGGCCCCGGCGCTGCGGCTTGGCTGGATACGATCCTTGCCAATCGTCTGCCGAAAGTGGGGCGCGCCAACCTTTCGCATCTTCTTTCGTTGAAGGGAACGGTGGTGGCGGAGTTCACCGTGTCGCGCTTGTCTGAGGATCACTTCTACCTGATCGGCACGCCTTCGGCCGAGCGGATCTATTTTGACGAGCTTTTGCGCCTGAAGCCCGACGATGTCACCCTGCGCAACGTCTCGGCAGAGCGGGCGGGGATGACTGTGGTGGGACCGAAAGCGCGGGAAATCCTGCAAGGACTGACAGAAACCTCGTTGGAAGCGGCTGACTTCCCGTGGTTCGGGGTGCAGACCGTCAATCTTGGCTTTGCGTCGGATGTCAGGATGCTGCGGATCAATTACTCCGGCGAGTTGGGCTGGGAGATATACTGCCCGATTGAATACCAACGCGGGTTGATCGCGCAAATCTTTGCGGCCGGAGATCCGCTTGGCCTGAAACCCGTCGGCACCATGGCGTTGGAAAGCCTGCGGCTGGAAAAATCTTACCGCGCCATGTTCCGCGACATGAATGGCGAGTTGACCGCGTTGGAAAGCAGCCTTGAGCGGTTCCTTGACATGGGCAAGGATTTCCGCGGCAAGGCGGCGTTGAAAGAGCCAAAGCATCGCTCGGTCACGGTGAAGATCGCGACCGATGGCGCCAGCCTGATCGGCGGAGAGACGCTGCTGGCCAATGGCAAACCGGTCGGCCGCATTCTGTCGGGCAGCTACAGTTACACCTGTGGCTGCGATCTTGGCATCGCGCTTTTGCCATGCGGAACGGCCCCGGGCGCGGTTTTCGACCTGACGATCTTGGGCGTGCCGCACAAGGCCGAAGTCATCGCGGAAAGCCCCTACGACCCGAAATCGACAAGGGCGCGGGCCTGACGCGTTTTCGCTTTGGATCAAGCACCTTCGCCCCAAGCTTCGGGCTGAAGGTGCTTGTTTGGCCGCGACGCTACGGCATCTTTCCCGTTACAGACCCGACATTTTCAGCACGAACTCGGGCAGCCGCGCCCCCTGCACTTCAATGCCGGCCAAAGCGGTCTTGATCTCGCGCAGGTCTTCGGCGGTCAGAACGACCGCTGCGGCACCAAGGTTTTCCTCCAACCGGTGTAATTTGGTCGTGCCGGCGATTGGCGAGATGGCGTCGCGCTGTAGCAAAAGCCAAGCCAGCGCGATCTGGGCCGGTGTTGCCCCCTTCGCGGCGGCAACATCTTTTACAAGTTCGACCAAAGCCATGTTGGCCTTGCGTGCGTCGGGCGCCAATCGCGGCACCATGTTCCGAAAATCGGTGGGATCAAAGGTAGTCGTCTCGTCGATCTTGCCGGTCAGGAACCCGGCGCCAAGCGGGCTGAACGGCACAAAGCCGATGTTCAGTTCATCCAAGACCGGCAGCAATTCCGCCTCTGGTCCGCGCCAGAACAGCGAATATTCGCTTTGCACCGCCGTGATCGGCTGCACCGCATGGGCGCGGCGGATGGTGTGCACGCCCGCTTCGGACAGCCCGAAATGCAGAACCTTGCCTTCGGCGATCAGGTCTTTCACCGTGCCCGCCACATCTTCGATGGGCACTGCGGGGTCGACGCGGTGCTGGTAGAACAGGTCGATACGGTCCGTTTTAAGCCGCTTCAGCGCATCTTCCGCGACACGACGAATATGGGCGGGAAGCGAATTTGTTCCTGGGCCCCGTGCGCCAGTGTCGGGGTCGATGTTAAAACCAAACTTGGTGGCAATCACCACCTTGTCGCGGATCGGGGCCAATGCTTCGCCCAAAAGCGTTTCGTTGGTGAAGGGGCCATAGGCTTCGGCGGTGTCGAAATGCGTGACGCCAAGATCATGGGCGCGGCGGATCAGGGCCACCATCTGCGCCGTATCGGCAGGCGGGCCATAGGCCGATGACATGCCCATGCAGCCCAAGCCAAGGGCCGAAACTTCTAGGTTTCCAAGTTTGCGCATCTGCATCGGCGTGTCTCCTATGTCTGATAGATGCGTTATAAGCTGGACCTTTCCCTTGGTTTATCCCTTATAATCTGCATCAGGTTATAAGTCAGGCTTCACAATGCGTCCCTATTCGATGAATGAACTGGCAGCTTTCGCCGCTGTCGCGCGGGAGCGCAGCTTTACCAAAGCAGCGGCGCAGATGGGTGTATCGCCTTCGGCCCTGAGCCAGACCATCCGGCAGCTTGAGGAAACCTTGGGGGTGCGGCTGTTGATGCGCACCACCCGCAGCGTGTCGACCACCGAGGCAGGGCAGCGGTTGTTGGCCACCGTCGCGCCGCGCTTTAACGAAATTCGTACCGAACTGGCGCAGCTTAGCGCGTTTCGTGACCGCCCCGCAGGAACGGTGCGGATTACCGCCAGCGAATATGCCGCCGAACGGGTTCTGTGGCCCAAGTTGGCACCGGTGCTGCGCGCCTATCCAGAGATCAATCTGGAACTGTCGATCGACCACGGCTTTCGCGACATCGCTGCCGAAGGTTTTGACGCCGGTGTGCGGTTGGGCGAAAGCGTGGAAAAGGACATGATCGCGGTGCGGATCACCCCGGATGGGCGATTGGTGGCGGTGGCAACGCCGGGCTATTTCGCGCAGC
>JAHEGQ010000264.1 GCA_024645025.1 Sphingomonadaceae bacterium | reverse complement strand
AAAATCAGCGCCGCTGCGACGCGCCCAAAGGCCGCACAGCCCAACCCAACCATCCAAAGGCCAAGCGTGAGTGCTGCCATCATATTGGCGGAGATGGGCTTTAGGGCGATGGCACCCGCCAAATATCGCATCGCCGGCAAGAAAAGATGACGTTCCAAAAAACCATCGGTTTCAGCCTCGGCCGCTTTAACCAATGGCCGGGCGGTGCCCTGCAAATCTTCGCGCTGGATCGGCGCGATATCATCCGCATCGCTTTCGCTCATAACGCCCAAGGGTCGCCTTGCGACACCCGCCTGAACCGCCCGCCGCAATAATGTTGGCCCAAACGCCCAATCGCCCAATGAGGCGGCTGTGTCCCGGATCAATGATGCCGGCAACAGCGCCACGCCAGCCCAATTGTCAACCGCATCAATCCGTTCAAACCGGTCCCGCCCCCAAGCTTCGGGAAGGGTTAAAAGGACGGGCGTATCGTCATCCAAAAGGCGCGACAGCGCGGTGTCTGGCAACACAAAGGCACTGCCGAACATCAAAACCTGTTCGTCTGGATGCAGCAGGTCGGCAACTTCGCGGGAGCTTCGGGCCAAACTGACAACATGGCCCTGCCCCTTTGCGCGACCAATGGCTGCGGCCATGGTCGACGATAAAGACGCCGCGCAGATAAGCACATGGGGGCATCCGGCCCGAACCGCCTGATCAATCAGGCGTTCCAGCAAGGTCTGCCCCCCCAGCGTCAGCAGCAATGGCTGTGTCGCAAGGTCTGCATCATCATCTAAAGAAGCAAGGATAAGCGCCGCGGACGGCACGTCGGAACTCCCCTTTGGTGGTGGCGCCACCGGATAAGTGTTTCCCGCTGATTTGCAACTCTCGTCATCGATTTTGGGCGCGGAATTGAGGGGATTAAAATCTGGGCAAAGCTGTCAGGCGCCCAAGTTGAGGATTGCGCGCGTTACGCGGCGCAACGCCACCGGGTCCCCCGGCGCAGCCACCAGGGCCTCTTCGGCAGCGACCTGCAATTCCGCAGCGCTAAAACTCGCGGCCAAACTGGACAAACGACGCGCGGCCGCCACCCAATTGGCATCGCAGCGCGCCCGTTTCAACAAATCAGCATAGAGCATGGCGCCGCCCAACAAGGCCGCCCGCAATTCCCCCACCAGTTGGGGATCATGGCCTGCAACAGCGGCAAGGACATCATTTGTGGCGAGCGAGGAATTGGCCATAGCCTTTCTTGAACCGCCAAGGGTTAACATTCTGTAACCCCGCAGCGCTGCAGCCACATTTCCTGCGCCATCGGGGCTTTGCATCGCGGCGCAACCTGCTAGGATTTGGGAATGACTGGGGACTCAAAAATCGTCGGCATTAGGCCGCAGCACAATGTCACGGGATCGACCAAAGGCCGAGGCAAGGCGCGGGAAGCCGCCCCTCTGCCCGATATGCCAGAGGAGGATGTGATCCTCGCCACGCCTTATGGCGGACGCATTGTGACAGGTGTGGCAATTCTTTTGGCGCTTGGCTGGACAATCTTTGCGACCCTATCTTTCGTCAGCACGATGGAAAGCCGCGACCTCACCCTTGGCGATGTGACCCAGTTCACAGCCAGCCTGTCTTCGCCGCTTGTTCTGCTGGGCTTAATTTGGATCTTTGCGCAGCGTTTTTGGGGCGGCCCGATTGGCCAATTGGCAGCATCGGTCAAATCCCTGCGCCAAGAAGAGGCTCGATTGGCCCAAACGCTTGCCGACATGACCCAGCGGATCGACACCAATCGCGGGGCACTGGCCGAACAAGCCGAACTGATGGCGTCGATGGGTGAAAACACGGTCGATCGCCTGTCAGATGCTGCGCACGCCATGCAAGGTCAGGTTGACGCCTTTAATCGCCATGCGGCCATATTGGGATCGCGCACAGCCGATGCCCGATCCGACATGAACAGCATTTTGACCGATATGCCGCGCGCGCAAGCCGAGGCAGATCGTTTTGGCGAAATGCTGGATACGGTCGGACAAAAAGCGGCCGCTACCGCCACAGAATTGGCAGCCCAATTGGCGCTGCTGGCCGAGCGCGGCCGCAGTGCGGATGATATTGCCACCCGATCGGCCCAGCGTTTGGCAGAACGGGTCGCAACTCTGGATGATATGGCCCGGATTGCCGCAGCCCGTATCGAAGAAGCCTCTGGTGCCACGATTTCGGCGGTTGGGGCGATATTGGACCAAGCCGAAGCCGCCCTTGCCCAAGCACGTCAAGCCTTGGCCGCGCAAGGTGCCGAAATGGTCGATCTGATCGAACAAAGCCATAGCCGCATCTCGGCTTCCGGCGTGCAAGCCACCAACCATATCAATGACCGCCTGACCGATATTGGCAAGCGACTGGCTGATGTCGGCCAGAGCTTTGCTGCGCAGGATGCGCAAAGCCGCACCTTGCTGCAGACCGTCGCAACGGAAGTTGCCGCATTGGAAACGCGGATTTCGTCGCTTGGCAGCCAATCGGACGAGAATTCGGCTCAGGCCATCCGCGCCCTCCAGATGGTGCGCGACCAAGCCGACACGCTCAATGCCGCCCTCAATACTGGCAGCCAATCCACACAGGCGCTGACCGATCTGGCGGGTCAGTTGATGGCAAGCTTTAATGCCGCGATGCAGAATATTAACGAGGCCCTGCCCCGCGTGCATCAGCAACTGGAAGATACAGCAGCAGCCGGCAGCCGAGCCGCGCGCGCAACCATGCCCGAAATCGCGGCTCTGGAAACTGCATCGTCGGCAGCTTTGGATCGTCTGCGCGATGCCGAAACACTTGTGACAGGCCAACGCGATCTGATTGATCGACTGGTGCAGACGGCGGGGGCGGCGCTGGATGAAAGCCGCGCCACAGCGCAAGCCCTGACCCGCGATATCGAAGCTGCAGAAGAACAAGCAAAGTCGCTGAGCGGACAGGCCACCCCGGCGCTGATCGACGCGCTTTTGCGGATCAAGGACACCGCCAAGCAGGCGGCCGAACACGCCCGGACGGCGCTGGACAATATTGTTCCCGAAGCTGCGGAAAAACTTGGCAGCCAAGCCCGCACCGCGCTGGAAGCCGCTCTGACTGGCCCGGTGGAAGAGCAAATGGCCCATATCGCTGCTCGCGCGGAACAAGCCATTCTCGCCGCCCAAAAGGCCGCCACGCAGTTGACGTCAGATGTGGCCGCGATCGACGCGGCGGCGCTTGGCTTGGAAGATCGGATCGATGCCGCCAAGGAAGAGGCCGTTCGCAGCGATGGAGCGCAATTTGCCCGCCGCATGGCACACATCATCGACAATCTTCAGTCCAGCGCAATCAACGTCTCGAAGATCCTCGACGCTGATGTTACCGATACCGCGTGGGGCGCCTATCTGCGCGGCGAACGGGGCATCTTCACCCGCCAAGCCGTGCGGCTGATCAGTCGCGGCGAAGCGCGTGAGATTGCCCGGCTTTATCGCGATGACGATGATTTCCGGGAACAGGTCAACCTGTATGTCCACGATTTTGAAGCGATGTTGCGCAATGTCATGGCGACGCGGGACAGCAGCAGCTTCAGCGTGGCGCTGATCTCATCCGATGCCGGCAAGCTTTATGTCGCACTGGCACAGGCGATTGAACGGCTGCGCTAGCAACGGCGCTGCTTACCAGCGGGTAAAATCAAAGTCCTCAGCG